>NZ_JAUBQE010000052.1:0-61234 GCF_036701115.1 Microcoleus sp. Pol1C5
ACATAAGGGTTGTAAGAGATTGTAGTCATGTAAAAGACTTGGACGCTCCGGGCAAGTCTCACCTCGCAATGGTTTCATACGGAACTTACCCCGTGTGCGGGGTAAGTTCCGTTTAATCAGTAAAGATACTGATGTTTAAGATGTGTCATCTACCTTAAGATAGAAATCATGAAGTTATCCGAGCATCATTAGGGAAGTACCACGGGAGCATCACCGATACCAGGTGTCGCTGATGGACAAGAACGATGAGAATTGCCCCCATCCGCTACAGGTAGTTTCGACCAAAGCACAATTTTCCTACCCATAAGAAAAGATGAATCAATTGAAGCAGTCGGTAAAGCAGTTTTGGTCGATCGCAAACCCCTACTTCTTTTCCAGAGAAAAATGGGGAGCTAGGGGGTTGTTCGCCCTCGTAATGTTATTAATGCTAGGTTTCAATGCTGTCAGCATAGTCCAGAGCTATATTATGCGGGACTTGATGAATGCAGTCACGGGAAAGAATGTTTCAGACTTCTATAAGATGTGGCTGATGCTATTGGGTCTGTTTGCCATATTCACGCCCATTATGGTTTTCTTCTTCTATTCGCAAAATGTACTGCAACTCTACTGGCGAAAGTGGCTAACGAATCACTTACTGAAGAAATATTTTAGCAATCAAGGTTTCTACAAAATTAAGTTCAATGATAAGGTTGATAATCCCGATCAGCGTTTAGCTGAAGACGTTAATTTGTTTGTTAAGCAAAATATTGATATTTGGGGATTATTATTCAGCCAAGTTGTCACAATAATTTCTTTTCTCGGCGTTCTCTTTACAATTGACAAGACACTGACTTTAGTTGTCTTCATACTGGCTGCTTTTAGAACTGTTTTCACTATCTTTATAGGTAAGAGATTAAGTAGATTAAAGTTCAATCAGTTACAACGAGAAGCAAATTTTCGCTATAGTTTAGTTCATCTTCGAGACCATAGTGAATCCATTGCATTTTACCGAGGTGAAGACCGTGAATTTAGTGCTGTATCACAGCGATTTAATGAAGTCTTGAATAATTTTAATAACCTGATTGTATTGCAGCGTAACCTTGGTTTCTTTACCCAAGGAACCGGGATGATATTTACAAATTTACCTATAGTTTTTTTAGCTCCTCGATACTTTGCGGGTCAGATAGATTTTGGGCAGGTAACGCAAGCTTCTGGAGCGTTTGTGTCTATTTTAAGTGCCCTGGGCTTTATTGCCGAGAATTTTGATATGCTAACTAACTTTACCACTCAGATTAATCGTTTAGGAACATTTGATCGGGTTCTGTCCGAGCAAATGGCAGCACCTCAAGCCGGCATGGCAACGATTGATGTTGTGGAACAGGACTATCTAGCCCTCCAACGGGTTACCTTAGAGACGCCTAACTATGAGCGAATCTTAGTTAGAGATTTATCTTTCAAGGTGGGGCAGGGTGAAAGCGTCTTGATTGTTGGACCTTCTGGGGCTGGCAAGAGTTCGTTAATGCGAGCGATCGCAGGATTGTGGAATGGGGGTACGGGTTGCATTGTCCGTCCTAAACCGGAGGAAACGCTGTTTTTGCCCCAACGGCCTTATATGGTGCTAGGGGACTTACGCAGCCAATTGCTATATCCCAACACCAGCGGTCAAGTTACTGATGAACAACTGCACCAAGTACTCGAACAAGTCAATCTTTCCCATTTGCCAGAACGGGTAGGTGGATTTGATGTGGAATTGGAATGGGCTGATGTTTTGTCACTAGGAGAACAACAACGGTTAGCATTTGCACGCCTACTGCTGACTAAACCTCGCTACGCTATTTTGGATGAATCAACGAGTGCATTGGATGTGGCTAACGAGAGACGGCTCTATCAGTTGCTCAAAGAAACAGGAACTGCCTTTATCAGTGTCGGTCACCGTCCGACTTTGGTACAGTATCACGAGCAGGTCTTAAGGCTAGTTGGTAATACCAATTGGCATCTGATATCGGCTAAAGATTACAGCCCCGATCTCGCCGAGTTTGCTTGAAAAATGCAATTGCCGAACTGCAAGTAATGGTCTTTACCGTATCCGCCTCAAAATTCCAGGCGTGCGATCGGGTAGAACAGAGTAACTTTTTACCGTACCCGTCCATCACTTCCCTTTTAGGAGTTTTTCATGCGTTGCTGATTTAGGGTATGAAAGACTAAATATGCAAATCATAGAAACCAGTATCCACAAAGCTTATGAATTTTCAACTTATTTTTTTCATACCCTGATTAAGCAACGCCTTTTTCAATAGCGTGTTGCCATAGCATTGACATCACTTGAAAGCAGTTGATGAAGACTCCAACGCAGTATACTGATAGCGATCGCCATGTTTGAAAAGATGTAGTGGAGAAAGCAGTTATAGTTCTGCTGCCCTAGTCCTACACCAGCAGATGCAACCCGCTACTATCAGCAGGGTTCGCGTGAAGATAGCGACCCGTCGTCTCAATTTAGTTGTGTCCCAATGTTGCTTGCATCAAGTGGATGGGCACGCCCCTATTCAATGCAGGACTGGCGGGAGAATGCCTTAGCCAGTGCGGCGAAACTTTCCCCTCAACCTCGACCCGCTTGTCGGCAGTCGCTACAATTTTGAGAACGTGGGATGGGGTCAATGCACTCCTTTCCTACTCAAGAACACCACGATCAGTTCTAACGTTTTTTGTCCTGGGTTATCTTGAGTAACGACCATGACTTTACTTTACTTTCTAAAGTTTGATGTCTTATTATAGCACAATGCAGGGTGAGTGCGACGCCCCCTAAATATAGATATGCTAGCCTAAATTTTAGCTGTCTAGTATTGTAGAATTAATTTCCTAACTTGCCTAAAAAAGCATGATTTATTTACATTTAACAGTAGCTTTATCTAGTTTACTAATGTCCCCGATATCAGCTCGCCCTTTGATTGCAGACGCTACAAATACAATTGCCCAAAACTCCGAAATTGACGAGCCGTTTTGCTACATGAAAACCCCCGACGGCAAAACAATAGACTTAGGCAAGTTATGCGAGAAACAGCCAGCTTTAGGAACTTCCCAAACTTGCATTCCCGGTTCCAACATTGCTGCGAAGGTGTCAATTGCAGCGACTAATTATGACGGCAACTTTTTTAGCGGTAAAGTCCTTAATCAAGGCTGCAAAATAATCAAGAATGTCAAAGTCAATTATGAAGTTTTGGACGAATCAGGCAATTTAATTGACAACGGATTTATCTACGCTGAACCAGTTACTCTTGCGCCCGGACAGTCAGCCGCCTTTCGGGGCGAAGTTGTCGCGGGGGCTAAAGTACAGGCTACTCATGCCGATGGTCAAGAATGATTTTAGATTTTAGATTTTAGATTTTAGATTGAAGAATTGGACAATGAACCCCCCGGATGAATCCGGGGGCTTTGTATCCCGGATGCTTTCGGTGAAGAATGATTGTTGAGATTTGCCCGATCGCTGTTATCATGTTTTGGCTCAGATATCTCTATGACTTACGCAGAGATCCCCCTAAATCCCCCTTCAAAAGGGGGACTTTGAATAATAATCTTGTCCCCCCCTTACTAAGGGGGGTTAGAGGGGATCGAAATTTGAATATTCTTGCAGAGATTCCCAAAAACAGAATTTGCGAGGGCAAAATATCTTGAAAACTCGATCGACATACTGGCAAATCTTACCCTACCTCCGTCCCCAAAAACAAACCATCGGTAAAGCATTAGCTTGTACCGTAGTATTTACCGTATTTTGGCCGATTATAGCGTGGCTGGTTGGCGAAACAGCCAAATTTATAGGTAAAGGAGATTTACAAGGGTTCGCTCAAATTGCTGCACTCAGCGCCATTATATTTCTACTTCGCGGTACAGCCCAGTACGGTCAAGATACGCTGATGGCAAAAGCAGCTTTGACTATTGCTTTAGAAATCCGCAAAAAAGTCTACTCCCACCTGCAAAAACTCAATTTCGGCTACTTTGAAACTGCCAAAACCGGAGACTTATCCTACCGCCTCACCGAAGATATTGACCGCATTGGCGAAGTCGTAAATAAATTTTTTCATCAGTTTATTCCTTGTATTTTGCAGCTAATTGCCGTCCTGGGATATATGATTTATCTCAACTGGCAATTAACCTTGGGTGCATTAATTATTGCACCGCTGATGGCTATTTTAATTGGCTGGTTTGGCGAGAGACTGCTGAGTTACTCGCGCCAAAGTCAAAATCGCATCTCTGATTTATCCGCTTTGCTGACAGAAGTATTCAGCGGCATTCGTTTAATCAAAGCATTTGTGGCTGAAGACTACGAAATTGCCCGCTTTGCAGAAGAAGCAGAACAAAACCGCCGCGCTAAGTATCTGTCAGAACGAATAAAAGCACTTCAGTTCGTTGTAGTTGGCTTTCTGGAAGCGATGAGCGTGATTTTGCTCTTTTTCCTGGGAGGTTGGCAAATTTCTCAAGGAAATCTCACAGGTACTCAATTTATCAGTTATATCGCAGGGGTGGCACTTTTAATTGACCCGATCGCCATTACTACTGCTAATTACGGGGATTTTAAGCAGGGAGAAGCTTCTAGCGATCGCATTTTTGAATTATTAGCAATTCAACCCGCTGTAGTCGAAAAATCGGGTGCAATTGAACTTCCCCACGTTACCGGAAAAGTCGAATATCGCAACATTAATTTTGCCTATAACTCAGAGACACCGATTCTGCAAAACATGAGTTTGTTGGTGCTTCCCGGAGAAATGATTGCTCTCGTGGGTGCATCCGGTGCGGGTAAAACTACTTTAGTAAACTTGTTACCCAGATTTTACGATCCGCAAGCGGGACAGATTTTAATTGACGGTATTGATATTCAAGATGTCACCTTAAATACTCTGCGGAGGCAAATCGGAATTGTACCGCAAGAAACAATTTTATTTTCGGGTACAATTGCTCAAAATATCGCTTTCGGTCAATCTTATTATGAACTGAAAAATGTGCAAAAAGCTGCGGAGATTGCTAACGCTCATCAATTCATTAGTGAGTTTCCCGACGGCTATCAAACTTGGGTGGGAGAAAGGGGTGTAAACTTATCTGGGGGACAGAAACAAAGAATTGCGATCGCCCGTGCAGTTTTGCTCGATCCCAGAATATTGATTTTGGATGAAGCGACATCGGCCCTGGATTCGGAGTCCGAAAGTTTAGTGCAGGAAGCGCTGGAAAGATTGATGCGCGATCGCACTGTGTTTATTATCGCTCACCGCTTGGCGACTGTGCGAAGAGCCGATCGCATTTTTGTTTTGGAAAAAGGCAGAATTGTGGAATCTGGGACGCACGAGGAGTTGCTGGAAAAGGGCGATCGATATGCTGGCTACTATGCTCAACAGTTTAGTCAGTAGGCTACTTTAGAAACCGGGTTTTTGGCCGTTTCTGCTGGCCTCAACCAAGTATGCTCGTAAAAAACCCGGTTTCTGTTTACCCATGCGTAAGCGATGCTGGGGATAACTATAGTAAAAATCTCATTCTAAAACCTCTCTTGTCTCCACAGAAGGGTGAGCCCTGACTCGCATAAAATCGTCCGAGAACATATTTAAACTATCAAAAAAAGTTTTCCAAGGATTTTCTTTGGATCTCTGGAGCTTTTGGGGTATAATCACAAAAACTTCAACCTCTTCACTAACAGATCCAGGCGGCACTTGAATTTCAAGTTTATTTACTGCCACAACTTTGGTGGTAATCCGTATTGCTGACTGCATACTTCCTCCTTTGCGATGATTAATTTTCCACAGCCCCTAAAGCTTTGAGCGTGGATTTTTCAACTTCCGTTAAACCCGTAACACCCTTGATATTCATGTGTTCATAAGGTCTGTCACTTTTGAGTATTTTGAGGCACTCACCAGTCTCAATATCCCAAATCATAATTGTGCCATCCCGACTGCAACTAGCAATCAGTGTATCATCATAATTGAAGGCAAATGAGTTAATTCTACTGGGGTTATATTGGAAAATTTTGAGACACTCACCTGTACGGATATCCCATAATCTTACCGTGTGATCGACACTTCCACTAGCAACTAATTTACCAGAATAACTAAAGGCAACTGAACGTATCCAATCAGTATGACCGTGAAAAATCTTGAGGCATTCACCGCTGTTGATATCCCATAGTCTTATTGTTTGATCCACACTTCCACTGGCAAGTATTTCACCGTTTTGGCTAAAGGCGATCGCGCGTGCCCAACCCGTATGTCCCTGCAATATTTGGAGGCGTTCACCAGTATGGATATCCCACAGCCTCACCGTTCCGTCATAACCTGTACTGGCAAATATCTCGCCCAAAGGACTGAAGGCAACCGAGTATAATGAACTGTTATGCCCTTGCCAGGTTTTGAGGCATTCACCAGTGTTGACATCCCACAGCCTCACCGTTTGGTCATAACTACCACTGGCCAGTATTTCACCCGAAGGACTAAAGGCGATCGACCGTACTTCTTTTCCACTTTCTAGCAAAATATTGAGGCATTCACCCCTGCGGATATCCCACAGCCTCAGCGTTTGATCGTAACTTCCGCTAGCAAGTATTTCACCGTTTGGATGGAACGCAACTAAATGTACCCGATCGAGATGACCCTGCAAGATTTGGAGGCATTCACCAGTGTTGACATCCCACAGCCTGATTGTTTGTTCGTCATCCCCGCTGGCAAGAATTTCACCGTTTGGACTAAAGGCTACGGACCTTACTTGAGTGCTATGCCCTTGCAACGTATTCAAGCATTCACCGCTGTTAATAGCCCACAGCCTCAGCGTTTGGTCATAACTACCGCTAACAAGTATTTCACCAGCAGGATGGAAATCCACTGACCCTACTTGATTGCCATGCCCTTGCAAAGTATTTAAGCATTCACCAGTGCGGATATCCCACAGTTTCGCTGTTTGATCGTAACTTCCACTTGCGAGTATTTCGCCATTTGGACTGAAGGCTACTGACCGTACTTGATCGAAATGTCCCTCGAAAGTTTTGAGACATTCACCGTTAGCGATATTCCACAGCCTCAATGTTTTGTCACCGCTTCCACTAGCAAGCATTTCACCAGCAGAATGGAAAGCAACTGAAAACACGTTTTTAGTATGACCTTGCAAAGTTTTGACACATTCACCAGTACCGACATTCCACAGCCTCACTGTTTTGTCGCCGCTTCCACTAGCAAGTATTTCACCAGCAGGATGGAAAGCCACTGAAAATACAACTTTAGTATGGTATTGCAAAATTTTGAGGCATTCACCCGTGCGGATATCCCATAACCTTATAGTGCGATCGAAACTCCCACTAGCGAGTATATTTCCCTCATGATTGAAGGTGACAAACATTACTGATTCGGTATGTCCCTGCAACACTTTTAAACATTCACCAGTATTGACATCCCATAACTTGATTGTTTTGTCATAACTCCCGCTAGCAAATATCTCGCCGTCAGGACTGAAAGCCACTGACTCCACCACGTTGGTATGTCCTTTACAGGTCAATATTTCTCTTCCACTACTAGCTTCCCACAAGCGAACTACGCCATCACTATCACCTGTAGCTAACAGTTGACCATCAGAACTAAATATTACTGACCGAACACTGCCAAAGATGTGAGTAAAAGCAGAATTAGCCAAATTCGCTTCAGCAAAATTGACGTGGCGCAGCGTCGCATTTGTAAAATCAGCACCTAAAATAACGGCACTAGAGAGGTCTTTACCTTCTAAAGCAGTTTTGTCCTTTTTTAACAACAGCGTAGCCGCATTCCCTCCCACATAACCTACTTCACTTTCAGTCTGACCCCGCGTTGCTTCCACAATTTCCAGAAGTGGCACAATCCCGGTTTCTGAAACCATCGGCAACAACAAATCCATGACTGCTTTCGTCAGTGGTGCTTGTCCGAAACTCTGACGAAGTTTACTTAAATTTTCAGCAACAAATCCCTGCAAGGGGGCAATAAGTTCGTTGTTATTTCTCTTCTGGGCCTGAAGCTGACAATAATTAGACCAAGTGTATAATTGAGCCTCAGTATTACGATTTACACAAGACTCTTCAGGCGCAACTAATTCTGTAAAATCTGCCGCCAAAACTCCCAATTCCGCTGCAAATTTATAAGCGACAAAAAACTCTAATAACGAACGGTGCGCCGGAGTATAATCGCCATCAGCATTGCGGATCAGCATTGTCTGACCCATCATGTCGTAGTGCCAGTGGTCTAAGTCTTTTTCCTCTTGGACGACGGAACCAAACAGGCTGCGGATGCGATCGGGAAAACCGCGATAATTTAGGCTCATTTGGTTGGTTGACAGCATTTCCCACGATAACTCGCACAAAAAGTAAAGCTTATCTGCCAAAGAAGTAAAAGTCCGTTCTGCTTTGATATCTCTCTCTATCTTCCGCCGCACCGCATACAGATATATCCGCGACATATCCACTGGTTTTCCTGCTTCAATATCGGGCAATGCTTCCAAAATTAACTCGGTCATCACCGGGCGACGCGCTAAATCCAATAGTTGCGGGTTCCCCATCACTTTTTCCACTGTCGCGGCTTCTGTTTGAAATGACAGCGCTTGCCCAATTTGCTCGTCGTTAAATTTTTCTAATTCTAAGACTTCAAATTGGGGAGTTTCGCCTGTTAAAATGGTTGTTGATGCTTGCAGTTCTGCATTGAACAATGCCCGTCCTTCCTTGCCTTCAGGAAAGTGTTCGGTACGGCAAGTGAGGATGACTTTTGCGCCGGGAACGACGGTTTTTGCTAGTTCCCAGAAGTTGTTGATGGTTTCTTGCCGATCGCATTTAGCGGCCATTTCATCAAAACCATCGAAAATCAACAGAAATTTGCCCATGCGATTCAGTTGTTCAAAAGCAGAATAACCCGCCAAAGGTATCTCGTGCTTGCGAAAGAAAAACTCGGAAAATAGCGACTCGACACTAACTGCTTTCGCGTAATCTCGCAAAGGAATTACTAACGGCAAACGCGGACGTTCCAAGCCGCGTTTTTGAGCTTCTTTGTAGCGTTGCAGCGCCATCCAAGCATAGTGCATCGCAAACCAAGTTTTCCCGGTTCCAAATTCTCCTAAAACTGAAATATGTTCTTTTACTGGGTCATTCAACCACAGGTCAATATAACCTTCGATCCAGCCATCTCGCCCGTCATAATGACTCACGCCTATCTTGCGGTGAGTATCGGGGTCAATTTCTTCTTTCGTACAGGCTAGCGGCACATATTTGGTATCAATTTCTCGGCTAGTAATTTCTGTTTCTAGCCAATCCAGATAAGCGGTGAAATCGGCATCTTGGTCGAGTAATTCATCAAAAGTATAGCAAGCTAAATTAAGATTTTCGGCTTTCTCTACCGCATCCCGCGCGGCGCGACTGATGCGGCGGGCTGTGACTAACCACCCTTCATCGGTGCGCTGTCTTTCCACCGACTCGCGCAAAGCTGAGATGTCTCTGAGTCCCGCTTCTCCGGCAATTCCGCGCACTAAAATGCGATCGTACCGATTGCGTCTGACGGGAACATTGATAATCCATTCAAAATAGTTATCTTCCCAAATTTCATATTTCTCAAACCGATAACTTAATGTTTCAAACCAACCTCGAACTTGTTGCGATAAAATAAAAACTTTAGACTTTTGAATATTAGTTGATGCTGCAGCGGGAAGTGCGGGATAATCTTCAGCTTCCAGTCGTGCAAATTCGGTGCGAATTCCTTCGATAGTGGGGAGGCGTTCGATGCGATCCATTACCATAGATAGGCGTTTTTGCAAAGAGGCGAGCGCATTTCCCACCATCACATCTCCCAGCGTCCGCGTCCGCTTTGCTACTTCCATAAACACGGCGGCAAATGCCATAAATTCCCGTCGGGGGTCAATGCCTAAATCTCGAATTTCTTTGCCTAAAGCACTCTCATTCAGATATTCATCGCCTGCTTGAATTAAAATGGCTGGGCTATCGGACTCGAAAGCTTTGCGAAATGCTGATTCAATCTCTTTTTGGCGAAACAGTTCTAAAATCTGCTTCGGTTTACCAGCGCCGTATTCTACTAAAGTATAAACATAAACTCCGCTAAAATCTGCGGGCGGAGCATCCGGATCGAGGTTAAATCTTTTTAATAATTTGATGACAGCTTCGTTGCGCTGAAGCTTGTCTTTGATAGTGCCGAAGGGAATTGCCGTCAGGAGGCTGATAACTAAGTCGAGACTAATTAGCATGATTTAGGCTTTCCTATTTTTCCGTTGAAGTAATGCTCAAATCTAGAATCGGTAGGCTATGTCCCTGAAATGCGCTGCGGGCGATCGCAAACTGCTCTATTTTTATGTTAACCCATCATTTAGACACTCCGACCAAAAAACCGGGTTGTTACCAAAAGACGCACTGTAGCCCGAAGCTCCCGTAAAAACCTGGTTTTTGGGTTCCCATGCCCTCCGACTCCTCGAAACCGGGTTGCTACCAAAAGACGCCTTGCAGCCTGCAGATTCGCTAAAAAACGCGGTTTCTGAGCCATCATGCTATTACCACAGATATTAGCATTTTTTACTAAATATGACCACTATAATACCGAGGGAAAACCGACAAATATTGTAGTAAGGATAGGTCTATTTTAGTTGTCATATGGGATTTTTAAAAGTTAAAATATAGATAACTAACAAATAAAAGTTGCTATCTATGAAAATACAATCGTCCGTCTTAGTCCACCTGGGATTTGGCAAATATGTACGCTCCGATAGAGTAACAGCAGTAATACCAATTGAAGAAGAACGGGGGCCCGGTCGGCGCACTTTCGTGCACGTAGACGGTGAAGCAGACCCGATCGTTGCTTCGCGCGCCGAAGATACCATTGTTCGCGATTTGGTGCAGGAACCGCGCGAAATAACTCAAGCTCGGCAGCAACAAGAAATCCTCCAAGATTTGCTGGCCGATTTGAGCAATGTTAACGTCACCGTGCGCCGCATCAGCCGCGATGAAGGCGGACTCGATCTCGAACGTTTGGAGCGCCGCATTCGCCAAATCTTAGACGCCTAAAAATAAAAGACCGCCCGCGCGGTCTTTCTTATTGTTTGTATCGCTAAAAATTTTCATCTAAGGGTTTCAATGTAATTTCGATGTCCGCTAAACCGGTGAGTTTTTCTACCACAGGCTCTTCTTCAATTCGCGGTACAAAAATAGTTAAACCTCCCGGAACGCACTCAATAGAAACCGGAGTCATGCCGATGATTTCGCCGTCTACAACCACTTTTTGAGGCGGATCGGCACTAATTGTTACTTTTTTTGCCCGCAAATAACCGATGTCGTCGCGATCCGTAGCATTGCCGCTCAAAGCTGTTTGCAATAGGTGATAAGAAGCTGCGATCGCCCCAGCTTTATTCTGAGGCGCCACCAGCGTCACGTCCAGCAAGCCGTCATCAAAAATAATTCCTGCCGGGCCTTGAGCTAAAATGGAAGTAGGTGGCGCTGCATTCGCCACAGTGACGGCCACAGCAGTAAGGCTGATAATTCTATCGTCGGTTTCGATTTCCGCTTCAAATCTTTCTAAATTGTTTAACTGTTTAATTCCTGAAAGAATGTAAGCGAGCATTCCCCAGCGATTCTTCATTTCGCGATCTGCAAGTTCGACGGTTTCCGCCTCAAAACCCACTCCAGCTAACAAAACCATCGGCATTTCACCGTTGCAAATCGCCGCATCCACCACCCGCGTCAACCCTCCCAAAATATTTTCGCAGGCGGTTTCAATTGTATTCGGAATCTCTAAAGCATTAGCAAAAGCATTAGCGGTTCCCCGCGAAATAATTCCTAAAGGAATATTTGTGCCCACAATCGCCCCAGCAACTGCGGATAATGTGCCGTCGCCCCCGCAAGCAATAATTGCCTCAACACCTCTATCAACTGCTTCGCGAGCGATTTGATCTGCGTCTAATTCGGGGGTTGTCAGCCGAATGTCTAAGTCAATAAGAGGCTCTAAAAGTTCCTGAATTCTAGCTAAGTCTTGGTCAGGGTCGCTGTTACCGGCGACAGGATTGAAAATTAGGCAAGCTGAACGTTTCATCTTTGGTAATTGGTAAGGGGTAATTGATAATTGGTAATTGCTCATTGATAATATTATGTCCGGTCAATTGGCAACAATCAAATTGGTTTGTAGTGAGAGCTCCAGTCCTCATCAAACTCGCTGGGACTTAAGTTCTCGCTACAAACCTAGAACGGTACAGTATTTGTGCTAGAGGTTTAATTAAGACTTGACAAAAGTCCACTCTAAGACTTCGCGGGGAGCTTTGTGCAACGCTTCCTTGATTTCCTGGTTGCTGTCGAACTTGACTTTATCCAAAACGCACGCTTCGACGTTCACCGTAAACTTATCTTCTTCAAAAGGCCAAGGAGTTACAGTCACGAGTTCGTTGCTGTGCTGTACAATATCGTAGCGCTTTCCGTCCGGGCCGACACTAATTTCTAAAGCTCGTTCTCCGGCGGGTAACTCGCGGCTGCAAAGAATTAATGATAGCCGATCGCACCACTGGAAAAAAGCATAAGCTGCCTTAGCATCTTCCTCGGAAATATTCAACTCTTTTTGCCATTTTTTTTGATTTTCCAGTTGTTCGTCCAAAAACTCGTCGAGTTCCTTCGACTCTCCCCGCTTTCCTTCATTGAGATAGCTCATGTGCATAGAAATCAGCATGGCTACCCACCTACCGCGATAGAGGGAATTCTCCGTCATGGCTTTAATTTTAGGCAGAGAAGTTTCCGTCTGCAAGGTAAAATCAAAGGGCGCGCCCGCTTCAGTCAAAATATTTTCTTCCCATTCTTTCTCCAAATCGTCGTGATGCGAAATCGCCGCTATGGTTTCATAGAGGCGAAGCGGAGATTTCGAGCGCTTCCACTGTCCGCCAAGTTGCGCGGCGAGCAAAGCGTGGGCGCGGTGGTAAATAATTTCCCAGCCGGTGGCGGTTAAATTAGCAATCATTGAATTTTTCTCCTCAATTAAGTTAATACGAGTATTTTGTGACAGCATTCGGATCTCGATCGCCCGTAGCCTTAAAAAAGCGGGAACCGGAATCGGTCAAAGCCCAGGTTTTTAAAGGGGATGGAGATTTACAGAAAAACGAAAGTTAAATCACAAAAGGTTCGATCGAGATATCCTGCCATTTCCCCTCAAATCGTTCGACAACCAAAGGTCGGATGCGGAACTTCGGAGGACACCCATCGAGAACATCAATCCGCAAACACGAATAAGGACGGCGTTTGTAGGAACCTTGACCGCTGCGGCCGACAAATAGCAAAGATTCCGCTACCCGCCGGCTGGCTGTTTCGGAACCAGACTGCCGCGCCAACCGATAAGCTTCAGGACTCAATGCTTCCTGCAACATCGGCCCTTCCGGGCGCTGGCGGCGGAGACTGTGGCCGCTTCCCCCGCAGACAATCCAATTAATCCCAGAGTCGCCGTGTCCGGTATTCCCAGTCCGCAGGTATTCCAAACAGTGAGCGTGGCCCGTCAGCACCAAATCTACTAGCGGACGCCCCCGCGCCACTTCCCCAACTGCATCGGCCACCCCGTCGAGCACCTCGCGCAATCGCAACCGAACCGCCAAAGTTTGAGCTTGATTCCACTTTGTCGCCTCTGTCACGTAGGGGGGGTGGTGCAGGTAAATTACCCGCCCCCGCACCTCGGAATCGTGCCAAGATTCAATCAGCCTTTTTTTCAGCCATTCGAGCTGTTCAACGTCGGTGGCGGCTGTTCTGTCGGGCGACAGTTGTTTGTCAATATCCATGAGCATTTCGTCAACTTGCTCTAATTTGGCGGTCAAGTCGTCTAGCTGTTCGTCTTCCTCGGGAATTTCGGGCTTGAGCCGATCGCACATTTCGAGCATTGCCAATTTTTCTTGTTCCAATTTCTGGCGATCGAGTTCCAAATTCTGGCGACGAATGTCGCCCTGTTTGGTTTTCGGGATTGGTAAGGGCTCGTTGAAGGTGTTGGAGTCGAGGGCGAAGAAGTCAATGCCGCCGCTGCGGAAGGTGTAGTAGCGGTTGGGTAAGCGGGTAAAGCGTCCGGGTTGGTAGCGGAGGCAGCGGCCTGTGCTGGTGCTGGCGGTGTAGTGGGCGTCTAGGTGGCGATCGAGCTCTCCCGGCATTTTATGAGCTTGCAGGTAGTCGAGAAAGGCTTTGGCGTAGGTATTTCCGCGATCGGAACCGTGCCAGCCGACATCGAGATCCAACTTGGAACCCAACAGCCGGCGCAGCGGCAAAGCTGTCGCCGAGAGAATGCCGTAGACTATCGGCAAGTCGTAATAGTCGTGGTTTCCCGGTACGGGCAAAAACGGAAAATTAAACACCATGCGATCGTAGGCAATCCGAGAGGGATGCTCGCCGCCGACTATAAATTCTCGGTAGGGGCGAATAAAGTTTTGCAAGTAATATTCGCTGGAACCTACGAGATAAACGACATCGCCCGTGTGGAGGACGAAACGGCAAGTTTCGCGTTCCGAGAGCATCTGTTCGGCAATCTGCCGCTGGGGATTGTAGCCGCGGTGATTGCCCGTGCCGCTGTCGCCTACGACTAAAAACGAAAACTCTGGAGAGTCGGTGGTTGGAGATTCCAAAACCATCCGAGTTTGGTCGATTCCCCGATCGACGATCGATTTTTCTTGCCACCGCACCCGCTCTTTCATTTTGCGGATTTTAACTTTTATTTGCGGGTCGGAAACGAATTTCAATTCACCTCTTCTCCAAAATTGCTGAGTTCCTAGTTAATCATAGTGTAGCGATCGGGGGAGTTTTTACCTCTCTCTAAAAGCTGAAAATCGAGGGGCGGGTGGTCAGAAACCGGGTTTTTTAGGAGAATACAGCGTTACAAATGACATCTTGTCGCATTCTCTTTAACCCGCCGGGGGTTTCAACCCCCGTCTGACAGCGAAAGTCGGTTTTAACCGACTCAAAAGCTGATAGGAAAAGGCTTTTAGTCCTATGCAAGAGGACTTTCGCTATGAGACAGGGGTTTCAACCCCTGGCGGTTATTGGAAGTGGTGCAAGATGTGAGTTACCACCGATAGCAACGGCAAAAAACCCGGTTTCTTTGGTTTTGATGCGATCGCCCCGTATCTAAACTCAAATAACGGTTTGTACGAGGCGGTGCTGTTTGTTGTTGCCCAAGACGAGGGAATCTATCAACGACGTGGGAAGATAACACTAACAATGCCAGCCAACTACACCGAACTCGAAATTATTTGATCGATCGCCCGGAAGCTGAGGATATTGGCGGGGCGATTAATGCGGCCATGAAGGCGATCGCCGATGAAAATGAGGAACTCGGCGACGCTTTGCCTAGAAATTATAACAGCTTGGAAAAACCGATTTTGCGAGACTTGTTGAAAATCTTAAATCGGATTCGCCGAAAGAATATTACTGAGTATGGCTTTGGGGAAATTTATCAGTATTTCCTAGGGAATTTTGCTCAGAAAGAAGGGCACAAAGGCGGAGAGTTTTTTACTCCAATTTCACTGGTAAAGCTGGTTATCGATGTAATAGAGCCGAACTATGGGCGAATTTTAGACCCGGCTTGTGGTGGGGGAATGCTGGTTTCGAGTGGCTCAATAAAAATTTTGGTTAACAAAAAGGCATTACGAGAGAGTAATTCTCGCAGTTTGCGGCTTAATTAAATTGAGAGTATGAGCTTTAGTTTTACCTAGTTAATAGCTGACACAATTATCAAAAAAACGAATAAATGAATCGATATTTATTCACCCGTTTTTAACTAGAATTGCTTCTAATCCTTATGCTGTCGTCACATCAAGGTTAAGTCAATTGACTGTGCAAATATGTACAATTGTGTCCCAGTGAGCCATTCAGCTTGTGCCCAGATGTCTAGTATTTTTGCGAAATAGTTTTAAGGTTCTGGACTGGAGGGATTAAACCCCCTAATCCTTTCCTCCCCGCAACTATTGCCGAGGAGTGTTCAGATTTTATTTTATAATCTCAATCAACACTCAAGGCATCGAACCACTGTAAAATCCGATTCCATGCCCACCACCGATCGCTATCAGCAAATTGATGCTGACAACGTTTACTACTGATATGCCCAACATGACCGCCGTAGGCTGTCACCACTAATTCTAAGGCAGGATTGTTCGCGCTAATGGCTTGCAACTCAGGGACAAGCACCGGGTCAAACATCGGATCGTCGGCTGCATAAAGGATGTAAGTGGGTTTTTTGAGGTGAGGTAAAATGTGTAGAGCGCTGCTAGCGTCATAGTATTCTTCCACAGAGGAGAAACCTAACGGGCCAATTACCAGTTCGTGGTCAAAGCCCCAAATGCTGTTGGCGCGTTCAATAGCTGCAGGATCGATCGCCCCTGGATGCGTTTTAGCGATGTTTTTTGCTAGTTTTTTTAACTGTCGCGCGATCGCTTTTTCTAAAAATTTCCCCCACTCATCTTTAACTAGATAAGACAGAGAACGGTTCGAGTCCAAGCTGGGGCAAATCACCGCCGCGCCTGCTAGTTCTGACTCTTCGATCCCTAAGTCAGGCCCCCAATCTGCGATCGTCTGAGCTGATTTTACGGCCCACAAGGCTAATTGTCCGCCCAGGGAATAACCCGTGAACCAAAAAGGGGCGGGACATCCCATTTCTTTAGCAGCGGCAGCAATCCGAACGAAATCTTCGCCTTCGTATAGACCATCAGAAGTCAGGGTGGGAGAGAGTTGGGCAGTTTTGCCGTGAGCTCGCCAGTCAAATAATACCACTGCACAGCCTTGGGCATAGGCTTTACGGCCTAGTAGCTTGAGATACCATTGATTATCCAGATCGCCAGTAATGCCGTAAGTGCCGACAATGGTATATCGGGGATTTTCGGGGATGGCCACCCAGCCGAAAATCGGGACTCCACAGGCGCCAGTAAAGATGTGTTCTCGGTAAGGGGGTTCTGGGTAAGGGATCGTCTTTTCCCAACCGCGACTAGCCCTTAATGCGGTGTACAACGTCATTAATATGCCGTTGTTCAGCAGCCAAGGTGGAGTATAGGCAATGGTCATAAGCGAATGTCGGAAATGTCTGTCTCGTTGGTGGGATTTTTTTACTTGACAGGTTGGCTATTCTAGCGAATAACCCTGAAAACCGCAATACTTTTTGAGTAAATGCACTCAAGGGCGAAGTCAACCCAAAATATTAATGGCTATTCATTTGGAACCATTTATTGGCGAATAGAGAAGAATGCCAGCTAACGAGGTTTAGCATATTGTAGCGGATCGCCCAAACTACAAAAACCTGGTTGCTTTCAGAAACAGGGTTTCTGAGTCTTTCATCCCCGCGCAGATGTACAATAGGACGATCGCACTCTCCGACTCCAAGCGCGATCGATCCCTACACCCTGCCCGAAATGGGCAACATCAGATAGAACGCAGTAAAAAAATATAAAATGCAAGCAATACAACTGTCTTTATTCTCAAATGAGTCAGAACCAATTCCTGCCAAAAAGCAGAAGAAAGCAAAATTAGGGCGTTACGAACGCATCCAACGCGAACTCGAAGCAAATGACTGCGACCCCTACAAGATATTCATTGATATTGAATCTCAGTCACTGCCAAAATCAGACTATACATTTGTCGATCTTTTTTGCGGTGCGGGCGGCATGACCCAAGGTTTATTGCAAGCAGGTTTTCGACCAGTAGCAAGCGTTGAAATTAATCCCATCGCCTCGGCAACTCATACAAAAAACTTTCCCCATTGCCATCACTTGTGCGACGATATAAAAAACTTAAATCCCCAAAACTTGCTCGCTGAAATCGGTTCGCCACAAGTTCATGTTGTTGTAGGCGGGCCGCCGTGTCAAGGCTTCTCAGTTGCAGGAAAACGCGACCCCAATGACCCTCGAAATCGCTTATTTAGAGAGTTTGTCCGCGTTGTCTCTGAAATACGTCCTTGGTATGTTGTCATGGAAAACGTACCCGGAATATTGACCATACAAAAAGGAGCTGTTAAGCAAGCCATTTGCGAGGCTTTTGAGGAAATTGGCTATCCCCATATGTCCGTTGCTGTTCTGGAATCAGCCGCCTATGGAGTCCCGCAAATCCGGCCGCGAGCTATTTTTATTGCCAATAGATTCGGGATGCCAAACCCCTATCCGAAGCCGCAATTGTTGCCCGAAAAATACAAAGCGATTGAGTCAGCAATTGATGATTTACCAGAGTATAGTCCCATACCCGAAATTAACCACCAATGGACTCGTCATTCTGTTGAGTATATGGAAAGACTTGCTAAAGTTCCACCAGGCGGTTCTTTGTATGAAAGCTACGCCGATGCTTTCAAGCGACAGTATCCGGGAAAACCGAGCATGACTGTTAAAGAAAATCACGGCGGCACTCATATTCATCCTTATCTCAACCGCGTGATTTCAGCTCGCGAAATGGCTAGATTGCAAAGTTTCCCGGATTCATTTATTTTTGAAGGTTCAATGAAAAAGGCAATGTGGCAAATTGGAAATGCCGTGCCGCCCCGTTTAGCAGAGTGTATCGGTTTTGCACTTATTCCATATTTGACTGATATTGCACTTAACAAACCTAGCTTAGTTACTGTTAAACCTCTCGAACAGATTCAGCTAGTTTTTGATTGAGAGCATTTCTCCAAGTTTCAAAATCATACCAGCCACATCCTGTGCAGCCTTCCTCAGCCTCAGCGCCGCGCTGATGTATGGAAGGCCAGTCTTCGCCTCTTTCATACCAAAACTTGATTCCGAAAGGTGTGCCTCTTTTCCCTGTTTTGATGCAGCGTTCGCAACTTCGAGATTTTAGAAGATTGTGATTGCCTGAAGCATCTTTTTTGAGCAACTGAAACTTTGCCTTGATTTCAGATTCGCTCATAGATGCCAGGTGTGGTGGCTCATTATCTCCCCAACGCTCCATTGGGAATCTATGGTCAATTACTAACTCATGAGCTGCTCGTTTTCTCTGTTCGATTACATCTGTATAAAAGTAAACTTCGAGAATTCTTTTTACCAGAGAAGCTGGTATGTTAGCTGCAGAATTTGCTGATTTAATTTCTCCTGTCCACAAATCGCCCAAACGTGTTGCCTGACAAGTTTGACAGTATCTCTTTTCTGTTACAACAACCAGACCGGGGCGCTTCCTTGTTCCGCGCTGCAATCCCTGAATTCCGCCACCGCCAGCATATTGAGCTGATGCTATCTGTTTGCCTTCGCACTCCCGACAGTGCCATTTTTGGTCGGAGAGGAGATTAAAGACTTTGAATTGAGTTGAGTCTTGTTTTAATTGAGCTTTAATTGTTCCTGCTAAATCTTGATTGCTCACTCTACGTTTTCCGCTTCTATTTCTAGATTTTCGAGAAGATTGGAAACTGTTGTGTCCAAGCCGATAGCTAGACTTGCAATTGCAGTGATGGACGGATTTCTGACTCCGCGTTCGACTCCAGATATATAGGTGCGGTCTAAATTAGCCCGCATTCCGAGCTCCTCTTGCGAAATTCCCAACGCTGTCCTGCGTTGCTTTACGAGATGACCTAAAGCACGCAGAATCTTCTGTTTCGATCGACTCATCTGCCAATTTTCAGTCTCTGCGGACTATCAGTCTACGGACGATGTGTCACATATGTGGAAAGTTCGATCGCCCGAAATTCCCCATCCCGACTCAAGACGGATGCCTCGCAGAGGTACAATAGGACGATCGCATTCCCCAACTCCCACCGTGATAGAGCGCTACACTTTGCCCGAAATGGGCAACATCTGGACTGAAACCGCCAAACTGAAAAGCTGGCTGCAAGTAGAAATCGCTGTCTGCGAAGCTCAAGCCGAACTCGGCTACATCCCCGCCGCCGCAGTCGAAGAAATCAAAGCTAAGGCTAATTTTGACCCGAAACGAGTCCTCGAAATTGAAGCCGAAGTCCGCCACGACATGATCGCCTTCTTGACAAATGTCAACGAATATGTAGGCGATGCCGGCCGCTACATCCACCTCGGCTTAACCAGTTCCGATGTGCTCGATACCGCTTTGGCGCTGCAATTAGTCGCCAGCGTCAATATCTTGTTAGAACGTGTCGAAGAATTGAGCCAAGCTATTCGCTATCAGGCTCAACAGCATCGCAATACCGTCATGGTTGGTCGATCGCACGGAATTCACGCCGAACCCATCACCTTTGGCTTTAAACTAGCAGGATGGCTGGCAGAAGTCTTTCGCAGCCGCGACCGATTAGTGAATTTGCAATCGTCCATTGCAGTCGGCAAAATCTCCGGTGCAGTCGGAACCTATGCTAATATTGACCCGCGAATTGAAGCGATCGCCTGTCAAAACCTCGGACTCGAACCGGATACCGCATCCACTCAAGTCATTTCGCGCGATCGACACGCCGAATACGTCCAAACCTTAGCACTCTTAGCAGCATCGATCGAGCGTTTTGCAGTAGAAATCCGCAACCTGCAACGCACCGACGTTCTCGAAGTCGAAGAATTCTTTTCCAAAGGGCAAAAAGGCTCATCCGCCATGCCTCACAAACGCAATCCGATTCGATCGGAAAGACTCACAGGGATGGCAAGAATCGTCCGCGCCAACGCCGTCGCAGCCTTAGAAAACGTTGCACTTTGGCACGAAAGAGACATCTCTCACAGTTCCGTAGAACGGATGATTTTGCCCGACAGTTCTACAGTAACTCACTTCATGTTAGTAGAAACCACAGACTTAGTAAAACACCTGCTAGTCTATCCCGAAAACATGAAGCGAAACATGAACCTTTACGGCGGAGTCATCTTCAGCCAGCGCGTGATGTTAGCCTTAGTAGAAAAAGGCACCAGTCGCGAAGACGCATACAAAATTGTGCAATCTTGTGCTCACGAAGCTTGGAACAAACCGGGCGGCAATTTCTACAATTTAATTGCTAAGGACGAGCGCGTAACAGCTAAAATGACGACCAAAGAAATTGATGATTGTTTCGATCCGCAGTATCAATTGAGGCACTTAGATTTAGTGTATCAGCGCTTGGGAATTTGAGGACAATTAATAATTAAAAATGACTCAGAGAGAGAAGAAAGCGAGCGTTCTCGCGCTTGTCCCACAGTCTGCCGGGGGTTTTAACCCGTATCATAGCTAAAGTCGGTTTTAACCGACTGAAAGACTCATAAAATAAAAGTTTTAGAGAAATATTTCAGTCCTCTTCAGAGGACTTTAGCTATGAGACAGGGGTTTCAACCCCTGTCGGTCTGGCGGGCTGGCAGACAACATGAAAAGCGCGAAAATTCCCCAAAATATGAAATGTAAAAACTCTATTAAATATCCACTTAACAGAGCTATGAAATTCAACAGATTTACAAAATATTTAATTGTATTCGCTCTAATATTACTATCTACAACCCTACTGAATTATACAAGGTCGATTCGCGCCCAGGAGCCGCCACAAGTGCAAATTACCCAACCAGAACCAAACCCTGTAGTACCTGAAAGCATTTTCATGAGTCAACTTCCCCCTTCCGCACGACTCGTTGACATCCGCACCGTAAATCCCAACATTCGCCTCGATATCCGATACGCCACTACTAACAATTTCTTGAAACGAAAGCTTTACCCTATATCGAAATGCGCCTTGAGAAGTTCTGTTGCTCAACAGTTAGGGCTAGTTCAAACAGATTTGGAAAAAATCGGATTGGGTTTGAAAGTTTACGATTGCTACAGACCTTTCTCTGTCACTAAGCAAATGTGGCAAGCTTGGCCAGATCCCCGCTATGTTGCTAATCCTGCTAGGGGTTCGCGGCACAATCGCGGTGCTGCTATAGATTTGACTTTAGTCGATCGCACTGGCAAAGAATTAGAAATGCCCACACCTTACGATGATTTTACCGAAAAAGCTCACGGAGATTATCAAGGCGGCAGCGCGGAATCTCGGAAAAATCGTCAAGTGCTTAAGAATGCGATGAAAAAACACGGATTTATCGGTATCACAACCGAATGGTGGCACTTTGATTCGGAAGATTGGCAGAAATTTGCGATTCTTGATATCTCGCTGGGAACGATTCCTTAATTATACTATTGATTAAAAGTCGCAGATCCGGGCAGGGCAGTGCCTGTTCCCACAGATGTCAAGTAAATTAGCGCAATTTAACCGAAAATTCGTATTCGTATCCCCGGAAATTAGAGTCTAATTGTAATGTGTAATTGCCTGTTACTGGGACTTTTCCAGTCCACTCTTTTTCATTGCCTTGATAAGGATTTCCGGCTAAAAGTTTGCCACGAGGAGTTATAATTTGCGGGAAAACTTCTTGCCGATTCGTAACAGTCATTGTTTGACCTTTTCGGGCGCGAATCCGGTAAGAGTGGCTGCCGCCGCCGATAATTCGACCTTTGACGATCGCCTCATCTCCTCCCGGCAGAAAATTAATCTCCTGGTTGACATTAGAACAACTGCTTTCGGTGTGTTTTTTCGCAACCCAACCGGGAACTGGATCGGTAATTCGCAGCCAACCGTTTTGTTCTTCTGCGACTGAAACAAAGGTATTATTTTTAAGTTTTCCTACTATGTTGCTGCCCCTTACTTGCGGGATCGATCGCACATTTAGCGGTGGATTCGGATCGCTGACTACAGCTTGGCTGATTTTGCAACCCGAATCTGGGGGTGTGACAACTACTGCCTCAACTTTTCGTGGAGGGACTCCTGCAACTAGCGAGGATTGAACAGCCGGGGTTTTTGCAGGTTGGGGTTGGGATTTCGGAGATTCTGCAGCCTGGGTTTGTGCTTGCACAGATTTTGGTTGCCGAGATTCAGGGTTGTTCGTCGGCCCTGCAATCTGGTTTCTGGTGGATGCCGGGGATTCTGCAAGGGGAAGATCGGATTGTTTCATCGCACCCGACTGTATAGTTGCAACAGCCACTCCCACCGCTGTTGCCACTCCTGCTAAGCTTACTGTGATGATTTGAGCCTTCGTAAATGACATAAAAAACCCTCTCTGTATCTATACTAATAATTTTTGTTTGGGAGTTGGGGCGATCGCCAGTTAATTTACAGTGGAAATACCTAGTGCTGCCCACAGGGTCAGGATTTTTAGATAAAATTTCAGAGCCATAATTGTCGCAATAATTTGAGTCAATATATACTGGACGCCTATACTGATGGTAATCTTGCTCTGGGGTATTTGCGCGCAAATTTGCGAAGGTAAGCGTTCAGCGCGAGGTACATAAAATGTCAAAATTGATTCCTCTGAGATTACAACCTCCCCGCGATCGATTGTTGGAGGAGGTGAAGCAGGAAGTCCAAGCAGGACGATCGCAGTCTTTGCACGCGGCTGTGCTGGCTAACCTCAGTCAAGACTCGTCGCCTGTTGGTGTTAACCGCTGTTGGGATGTGGAAGTGAAAGCGGGCAACCGTCCGAGTTTTCGGCTTCCTCCCAAAGCAAGCATGGCTAAAGTGTTCGATCGCGCCGGCGGTAAATTGGTAATTTTGGGAGCGACGGGTGCAGGCAAAACTACGACGCTGCTAGAATTAGCTCGCGTGTTAGTTTCCCGCGCCCAAAAAGATGCTAGTTTGCCCGTACCAGTGCTGTTTGAACTCGGATCGTGGAAAGCAGAATCCGGGGCGATCGCCGATTGGTTAATTGCTCAACTTCAGTTCAAATACGGCATCTCTCCTGCTGTCGGCAAAAAATGGCTTGCCGAACAAAAATTGCTGCCTCTCCTCGACGGCTTGGACGAAGTGGAAACCCACCGCCAAAATATCTGCATTCAAGCAATCAATCAGTTTGTTGAAAGCGAATTTAAACCCAAACATTTAGTAGCTTGCAGCAGTTTTGAAGCTTACAAAAACTGCGAAACAAGATTTCGCCTGCAAGCTGCAGTTTTATTAAAACCTTTAACAGAAACTCAAATTCAAAATTATCTGCAAGAAGCCCGAAGCCGCGAACTTTGGTACAGCATTGAGCGCGAGCCGGAGTTGTTGAAAATGGCAAAAGTTCCCTTGCTTTTGAGCATGATGGCTCTGGCTTACGACGATATTTTAATTGAAGCCTGGAAGCGGATAACTTCTGCCGAAGAACAGCGCAAATATCTGTTAACTGCCTATATTCGCCACCAAATGACCGGACAAGTCAAGCAGTATCCCAGAGGTAAGGAACTGCGGCCGGAACAAATTCGCCACTGGCTGGGATGGTTGGCCAGAAGGATGGAACAGCAAGGAATTCAAGAATTTTACCTCGATCGCATATCGTCTAGCTGGCTGCAAACAGCCGATGAACGGCGCAAGTATCAGTTTGGAGTTAAGCTGCTTGGCGGGCTGATTTGGGTGATTTTGGGATTAATTGCCAGCCTAGTTTCCGGGTCAATTTGGGGATTAATTGCAGGTGCTGTTGCTGCGGTAATTAGTGCTTTGTTGCCGGGAATTCCGGGAAGTGAAAGGTTTATATTGCGCCTCGTGCTGTGGTCTAACGGCTACATTCCTTGGGATTACAGGCGTTTTCTCGATGCTGCGACCGATCGCCTGCTGCTGCAAAAAACGGGCGATCGGCGCTATCGATTTATTCACGATTTATTGCAAAAACATTTTGCTGAAATTAGTCATTAGTTATTCTTTAGTTGTTAGTTCTTATGTGGAGTTGGCAAATTAACGAGCAATTAAGTAAGCCTCGCTCAAAAAAACCGAATATCCAGAACCCTACTTCTAGAGGAAGTCCGGGATCTAAGAGAAGGTTAGCGGTATTTTTGCCATTTGAAATAGCTGGACCGCAGTAAATTCTAATCCCTCAAAAAGTGGATCTTTTAATAGGGTATCTCCCATATAAGTCTGCGGTGCTGCATCGGGGTAAAAAACTGTAAGACTTCTCGCCTTGCTATCTACTACCCAAACCCGCAATACCTGAGCATCTAAATAATCTCTCGCTTTAGCAGCTAACTGACCGAAAGTTTGTTCTGGTGAAATAATTTCTATGACTAATTCCGGGACTACAGGACAAGCTTCATCTTGATTCCAGTCAGGAGATAAGCGTTGGTAAGAAACATATAAAAGGTCTGGTACTGGCACCCAGTCTCGCCCGTGGCGGGTTAATTTCACCGCCCATTCTACACCAATTTCTCCCCGTTCGTCACCCCACTGTTCGAGGAGTTTTATGAGGCTTCTGGTGAGGCGAGAATGAAATTTTTTAGGTGACATTTTCGGTACTGCTTGCTCGTCAATAAGTTCGTAGGTAATATCGCCTTCTCCTTCGGGAAGAGTGAAAAACTCTTCCAGAGTTAGTTGAGTTTTTGTCTGTAGCATAATATTCCTCTGCTGTGGGCAGGCAAGTTAGTATTATTTTAACTTAAATATTCGTTGACATAATACAAATGTTATGATAAAGATTGGCCAAATCTCAGGTTTTAACTGTCAAATTTGCGATCGACTCCTAGATCGACACCCCCGAAAGGTTAAGATTCTAATCTGACCCTCCTGCAATCATTGCTTCACCTCCTATGGCAGAAACCTTATTGTTCAACGCCCTCCGCGAGGCGTTAGACGAAGAAATGGCCCGCGACTCCGCCGTATTCGTACTCGGCGAAGACGTAGGTCAATACGGCGGTTCCTATAAAGTCACCAAAGACCTCTACAACAAATACGGCGAACTTAGAGTGCTCGACACCCCGATCGCCGAAAATAGCTTTACAGGCATGGCAGTAGGCGCAGCAATGACGGGACTGCGGCCGGTCATCGAAGGCATGAACATGGGCTTTTTGCTGCTGGCCTTCAACCAAATTTCCAACAACGCCGGAATGCTGCGCTACACATCCGGCGGCAACTTCAAAATGCCAATGGTAATTCGCGGGCCCGGCGGCGTGGGCCGGCAACTCGGCGCGGAACACTCCCAGCGCTTAGAAGCATATTTCCAAGCAGTACCCGGTTTGAAAATAGTCGCCTGTTCGACTCCCTACAACGCCAAAGGACTCTTAAAATCAGCCATCCGCGACGATAACCCCGTTCTGTTTTTCGAGCACGTTCTTCTTTACAACCTCAAAGAAAATTTGCCAGAAACAGAATATTTAGTGCCGCTGGACAAAGCAGAAATTGTGCGATCGGGCAAAGATGTCACAATCGTGACATATTCGAGGATGCGACACCACGTCATGCAAGCCGTGCCCGCCCTGGTAAAAGAAGGTTACGATCCAGAAGTAATCGACCTGATTTCTCTCAAACCCCTGGACATGGAGACCATCGGCGCATCCATTCGCAAAACTCACAAAGTAATTATTGTAGAGGAGTGCATGAAAACAGGAGGCATCGGTGCCGAACTAATTGCTTCGATTAGCGATCGATTTTTTGACGAGCTCGACGCACCGGTTTTGCGCCTGTCTTCACAAGATATTCCCACACCTTACAACGGCAATTTGGAAAGACTGACAATTGTCCAGCCCACTCAAATTGTCGAGGCAGTCCAAAAAATGGTAGCTTTGCGAGTATAAATAGTGATTAGTCAGTAGTCATTGGTTGACTGTTGACTGTTGACTGATGACTGTTGACTGATGACTGATGACTAAAATCTGCCAACGGACAACTGCCAACGGACAACTGCCAACTAATCAATGACTAATAATTAAATATGCAAAAACAACGTTCCCTATTAGCCCTAATTTTTGTTTTAATCATCGCCGCTATTACTGTAATAGTAACAATTCCGACGCGGCTGGGATTAGACTTGCAAGGAGGGTCGCAACTCACAATTCAAGTAAAAACTACCCCCACAATTCCCAAAATTGACCAGGGAATGTTAGAAGCAGTGCGGCGGATTGTCGAAAACCGGGTTAACGGTTTGGGCGTTTCCGAAGCATTAGTCCAAACAGTAGGAGAAGACCAAATTCTCGTGCAGTTGCCCGGAGTAAATGACCCACAGCAAGCAGAACGAGTCTTGGGCGGCACTGCCAAGCTAGAATTTCTGGAACAACTGCCCGGAACAGAAGCACAATTAGCCATTGAAAGGCAGTTGCAGCAGGAATTGCTGGTCAAACAAGCAGAATTGAAAACTAGCCCGAATGAGGCGGCTATTAAAGAAAATCAGGCTGCTTTGAAAAGAAGCAATGAGGCGATCGCCAAACTCTTCAAAAGCACCGGCCTCGGTGGTGAAAACCTCAAAGACGCTCAACCTCAACCCTTGGCGGCTGGGAACAACTGGAACGTTGCTCTTGTTTTCGATACCAAAGGAGGCGAACTCTTTGCCCAACTCACTAAAAATTTAGCAGGCACCGGACGCAGTATCGGTATTTTCCTAGACGACATAATGATCAGTTCTCCCGTCGTCGGCGTTGAATTTGCCCAGACAGGAATTACTGGTGGGAGTGCCGTAATTCAAGGCAACTTTACAACGCAAGAAGCAAACGATTTAGCAGTGCAATTGCGTGGCGGTGCTTTGCCGGTGCCGGTCGAAATTGTAGAAAACCGCACGATCGGCGCTAGCTTGGGTAAAGACAGCATTCAAAGCAGTATTAACGCAGGTATCGGCGGCTTAGTTTTAGTCTTGATTTTCATGGTTGTCTACTATCGGCTCCCCGGCGTAATTGCCAATATTGCGCTGTTAATTTATGCTCTGTTAACTTGGGCAGCTTTCGTGCTTTTGGGAGTGACTTTAACGCTGCCGGGAATTGCTGGTTTTGTGCTCAGCATCGGGATGGCCGTGGATGCTAACGTGCTGATTTTTGAGCGCACGCGGGAAGAGTTGCGGGCGGGGAAATCGCTTTATCGATCGGTCGAATCGGGTTTTTACCGCGCTTTTTCCAGCATTTTAGACGGTAACGTCACAACAGTTATTGCTTGTGCTGCTTTGTTCTGGTTGGGCGCTGGTTTAGTTAAAGGGTTTGCTGTAACTCTGGCATTGGGGGTGGGAGTGAGTATGTTTACTGCGCTCACTTGCAGCCGCACTCTGCTGTTCGTAGTATTGAGCTTTCCAGCATTGCGGAAACCTCAGTGGTTCTGTCCCGGTTTGTCGAAAACTGCTAATAGTTAACTAATTAGGTAAGGTGCGCCCAGCGCACCCTACATTAGCTAATAACCAATAACCAATAACGAGTGACTTCTTCCTTTTTCCTTCTATCCCTTACACAATCAGTTGCCGAACTTCCTTCTTCATTCAAATTATGAAATTCAGTGTAATCAAACAACGATCGCTCTGGTGGAGTATTTCCGCCGCTATAATCCTCGCAGGTATAGTGTCGATGGCGATTTCTTGGACTCGTCCCGACATTCGCGCACCGCTGCGCCCCAGTTTAGATTTTATCGGCGGCACTCGCCTGCAATTTGAACTCGACTGCACGAAACCGGAAAATTGTAAACCCATCGATCTTGCTGCTGTCCGCGAAGTCCTGGACGCCCAAGGTTTGGCAGGCAGCAGCATTCAAGTTATCGGCCAAGAACAGCGAGGTTTGTCACTGCGAACAAAAACTTTGGATGTCGAACAGCGGACTAATTTGCAAACAGCTTTGAGCGAAAAGATAGGCGCTTTTGCTCCTCAATCTACTCAAATTGATACGGTTGGGCCTACCCTCGGTAAACAATTATTTACTTCGGGATTGTTGGCTTTATTCCTTTCCTTTGCGGGAATTACGGTTTATCTAACATTCCGGTTTCAGTGGGATTATGCCTTTTTTGCTTTCGTTGCTCTCTTCCACGACGTGTTGGTTACTCTTGGTGTTTTCTCGTTTTTGGGTTTAGTTCAAGGAGTGGAAGTTGACAGCTTATTTGTGGTCGCTCTCTTGACAATTATCGGTTTTTCTGTTAACGATACAGTGGTAATTTACGATCGCGTGCGCGAAGTAATCAAGCTAAATCCGGGACAGTCGATAAATCAAATTGTCGATGATGCGGTCATGCAGACGCTGGGAAGGTCAATTAACACGACGATGACAACGCTGCTGACTTTGTTTTCAATCTTTTTGTTTGGCGGCGAAACCCTCAAATACTTTGCTTTAGCATTGATTGTCGGCTTTATTGCGGGTGCGTATTCGAGTATTTTCATTGCCAGTACGCTGCTAGCTTGGTGGCGCACTCGGACGGCCCACTCTATCCCCGTCCCTGCAGAAGGAATCAACCAGTCAGAGGAAGTTTAATGGACTGTTGACGGTTAACTGTTGACGGTTAACTGTTGACTGACTAATAATAAATCATCAATAACCAATAACCAATAACCAATGACCAAGGACAAATGACAAATAACAAATGACTACTGAGGAAACTTTTCAAATTGAAGTCCAAAGGCTTCACAAACTAACAGTTTACGGCCGCTGGTTAACTGTGATATTGCTGTGGATTAGCGTCGGTTCTTTGAGCATTTGGGGTTTGCGCCGCGAAATAGCGTTGTGGTTAGAACACTTCACTTGGGCGGCAGTGCGCTACGGTTTATCTTTTAATCGGTGGCCGAGTCTCGGTTTGGGTTTGTGCTTGGGAATGACTTTAGCAGTGCTAACGTGGCAAAGTCGCAATATAGTGCGAGGATTGCCCATGCGGGAAAAACAGGGTTTGGAACAACAAGTTCGCCGCATTCGCCAGCGAGGGCCGAGTCATCCTTTGTGGAAGTGGGTTTGCAAAGGTTCGCGGTAGCCGACAGGCTTTATTCTTTAGTCTCAAGCCACAAAAACGAAAGTTTGACTCTTAAGCGGTTTCAACTGCCGAGTCCCTAACTTTTATTCCTTCTTCCTTCTTCCTTCTTCCTTCTTCCTTCTTCCTTCTTCCTTCTGTTGTATCACGCAAAGCGAGGCAAAATCTGTGCTACGGAAGACTGTTGAAGCGGAATCTCGATCGCAAATTCTGCTCCTTTTCCCGGTTCCGAAAAGCACTTCAATTCGCCGCCGTGTTGGTTGACAACAATTTCATAGCTAATCGACAGTCCCAAACCCGTTCCTTGGCCGACCGGCTTAGTAGTAAAGAAAGGGTCAAACAACCGCTTCCGAACATCTTCTGTCATCCCCGGCCCATTGTCAGAAATTTTAATTATTACCTTTTTTTTATCACTTAACTCGGTGCGAATCCGAATCGTAGGAATTAGGCGGGTAGACTGAGAAACTGATGATTGAGTCTTTGTACAAGGCTGCTTTTCTTCGGCTGATTGCGACTTTTTCGTGCTTTTTTTATCAACCTTGTCGTGTTTATTAGACTCAACCAGAGCGTAAATTGCATTAAGTAAAATATTCATAAATACCTGATTGAGCTGTCCGGGATAGCACTGCACCAGTGGCAAGTCGCTGTATTCTTTGTGAATTTCGATCGCCTCCTGCCCCGGTTTCCCTTTAAGCTGGCTTTGCAAAAGCATAATCGTGTTGTTGATACCGTCGTGAATGTTGACCTGCTTCATTTGAGCTTCGTCCAACCTGCAAAAATTCCGCAGCGACAAAACGATGTCGCGGACTCTTTTTGCACCTTGCTGCATGGAATTTAACACTTTCGGCAAGTCTTCAACTAAATAATCGAGTTCTATTTTTTCGGCTTCTGCTGCAATTTCCGGTATGAATTCGGGACAGTGCTGCTTGTAGATGTCGAGCATCCGCATTAAAGCTTGCGTGTACTCTTGAGCGTGGTATAAATTGCTAGATATAAAGCCGATCGGATTGTTAATTTCGTGAGCTACTCCTGCAACTAGCTGCCCCAAAGAAGACATTTTCTCTGTTTGAATTAGTTGAGTTTGAGTGCGCTGAAGTTCCAGCAGGGCAAGTTCGAGCTGTTGGGCTTGATGTCTTAATTGCGCTTGCGACTCGCGCATCGCCACTGTTGACAACTCGTGAATTTGCAACTGAGAAAGCAGCAGTTGGTGTACGTCTAAAAGTTTGTAAGTTTCCGGTTCGACTTGTACTACAATGGGTTCGTGGATTAATTCGGGCGATCGCTCCAAAGACTGTCGCACTGCCGTCATAATTGAGGTTTCGCGATCGAGAACCAACATATCAGTTTGAGTAAAGCGGTAGAGTATGAACAAAGGCTGTTGAGAAAATAACTCCAAACTGTAGGGGCGGCTCATGTGTTCAAAATAACGCCGCCGCGAAATCATCCCTATAAACTTTCCTTGCTGAGTGATGATGATGCCGGGAACTAAAGGGTTTGCTTGAAAAATTTTAGCAACTTCGTTCCCCGGACACTCAGATTCTAGGAGAAAGTCGTACAGGGTTAATTCCTGTAGAGTCGATCGCAAACCAAGCGGCGATTTTAGGGGACTCAACCCGTCAGGTTCATACACTGCTCCCTCCTTTGGTAATTGGCAGTTGCGGTTGGCTGCTAGAGTCTTGCCTACTATTTAGACAGCGTTTTTAACTTTTTTTATAGCTTAGTTATCAACTTCCCTCTGCTCCCTGGAATCCAGTTAATTCAGCAGGATTTTTTTTTCCTTAAATCATGCTGGTGTCCCCCGAAACGATATTGCAGGTTAGATTGATTTAACACCAAATACCACTTTGAAACCTGACTATGTATTGAATTTTATATATCCAAGATTTTACTAATCCGAATATACCAGTCATAACTATTTTTAATTTTTGATGACATTAATTTGGTTCATATGGATAGACATCTGCGACCTGTGGCAGTAAATTTCGTATTACCCCTTGCGTAAAATTATATTACAATAACACAACAATAGCGACAAATCGGCAGCCGATCGCCCGATTTTAAAATTCAGGCAAAACAGGTTTCCGGCAATTGCCAATGAATCTCAATTGTCAGTTTTTTTGCACAAATGCCGATCGCACTCAACCCGAAGATTGTATTGTAGGTAGTCTCCGAGCTAAGGAGAGCCGATGGCGAGCAATTTGTCAAGTTCGGCAGCTTATAGTTTAGCCGCATCGACACTCCCAAGCTTCACCGACGAAATTTTTCCTGGCAGATGCTAAAGTTGTGCGATCGCAACTAAAACTCACATTCCACACATCCGCTTCAGGTGCCTTAAAAGTTTCCACAAAAGTACCGTCGGGCCACGAACTTGAGATTCAAACTCTCTCGCTGGCAAATCCGACACGGAGAATCAAGAGGAAGCAGAAAGAAATAATTCTATTTTACCCGACTTTTCCCCACCAACTTCAACTTCAATTTCAGGAAGTTGGTTTGGTTACGATAATATTTCGAGCATTATTATTTCTCCTCCCCCTTGATTTTAGGCAATTCTCATTAGAAACTCTAAGATGTTGATTTGAGGAACATCGGGGCGTCGGGTTTGGTTGGGCGATCGCACTGAGTTAAATTCAAATGACATTTGAGGAAAGTAAGCGACGGTTTCCATGTGCGGTTTCCCGAATTAGAGGTTGTAACTCTATACACGGCGGGACGATCGTACTTTCAGTACAATGTCACTATTTCAACCGGTACACCTGTTGAGTCTGAGTCTCTGAGTCTGTGAAAGTCCCTTTAATCCTTGGGCTGTCTGGATCGGAGGTTTTTGAAGAGTGGGGCGGTGCGAGGTCCAGAACTAGACTGTTAACCAAGTGGCACTAGGGAAGTCGGCAGCTAGGGCCTACCGAGGAAGGATTTTAGGCGATCGCCGTTAAAGATCGAGAGAAAAAAGCACAATAGCACCAACAGCAATATCACCCAAAAGAATGATTGATCGACAAAAAGTTGCGTGTTATATTTCTAAATAATTCTATACAAAAATACTTTTACCTAAAAGGAGAACAAAAAATGGACACCCCTACAGAGCGCCTACAAGAACCGGTCGGGACAAGAGAACTCGAATCAATACCTGTATCTGACAAGGTTTCTTCCCAAAAAGTTAGTGAGGTTAATTTTGAAACGACTCCTTTAGAAACCCCAGCTTATACTCAGCAAAAAGTTAGCGTCGAAGAGGTGAAAATTAACGGCGACGATTTGGTTGCTAAAGTTAAAGAACTGATTCACGAAGGAAATATCCGCCGCATCATTATCAAAAATGAAGAGGGACGGATATTGGTAGAAGTTCCTCTGACGGTGGGAGTAGTCGGTGGAGTGATTGGTGCGGCATTGTTTCCAGTCATTGCAGCAGTAGGAGCGATAGGTGCATTAGTTGCTCACATGACTATCATCATTGAAAGAACCGAGTAAAAAAAATTCAGTTGTTAGTAAGGCTCCTGTCCGGTTAATTTCCCGTAATAAAGCTTGTTGGTCGTGAGTACGACTATCCTCTCTTGATGGAGAAGAAAAAACTTGCGTTGATTACTAAAAACTTAATTGGGGTTATTTAACCGGATTTAAACAAATTTCAAGCAGAAAGTGGCTTGATAAATAGGAAGCTAGTAACTCTTACTACTCCCTTCTCTTTTTTCCAGATTTCTCTGATGAATTGTCTTCCCACTCCGACAGTAAAGTTGCCACTTTTAAGCGTGTCATGAATTATCTATAACAATCCTCGCAGCATTTGTGAATTTATTACTTCCTCTCCGCAACTTCGGGGAGGATTGGGGTGGGCTCAAAAATTTACGACTCCTGCGATTGCTATATGCTTGCTATGCAAGCATTATAAATAACTCATTTAGCCGGTCTTCTTTGTTGAAGTCCGGCTAATTCTATTCCTTTGGGGACTCTGGCAATCACTCTAAGGGTAGAGCCTGCTTAATACCTTGGCCCGTTATATTTAATACAGATGAAGGAGAAACCAACAGTTCTATAAACTCCCTAAGCAGAAAGCTGTTAAGCATTTAAACTGGTATGAGCCAAACACCCAACGCTTACACCTAAATCTTGACAGTAAATCAAAATAAGTGATTTAACTGCTCAACAGCTTAGCTCAAGTTTTCAAACCAGAGAATCTCCTAGAGACAAATATTTTTTGAATAATTGTGGCTAAGATAATTATGAAACCTAACGAAGAAAATAGCTCTAGCCGTGAAATTCATCAAGAAGTTCACACAGATGCAACTAACGGTCACGTCAGTACAACGCGAACCACTACAAATGTTCCGAGTACAACGGGTAAGGCTTCTAAAGAAGCAGCTCATCACCAAGGTTATGTACAGGGTGAAATGGCCGAAAACCACCGCCAAGTTGGAGTCCAAGAAGTCCGGGATAACGAGAATGCTGGTCGCGGGTTACTGTTAGGGATTCTTCTGGCTTCTTTGGTAGGCTTAGTTCTGGGCAGTGTATATTACTTCAATCGGGGCGAGGAGGCTCCTACTCCTACTGCTGCTCCTGTGATTGTTGTACCGAAAGCAAATCAGCCTTCAGCAACACCAGCTCCGACTAGGACTATAGAGAGAGAAAAAACGATCATTCAAAAGATTGTTCCGGTTCCGGTTCAACCATCTCCTGTTCAAAAAGCTACGCCGGCTCCTCAACCAAGTCCAGCTCAACAGGCAACTCCGGCTCCTCAAACAAGTCCGGCTCCCAATATCAATATTACAATTCCAAATTCACAGCAGCAAGATGCACCCGCTCAGGAAGCAGCGCCGTCTCCATCTTCGCCGTCAAATAATACCGATACTACGGTTCCAAATTCGCAGAGGGAGCCCGCTTCCACTCCGCCAACTCCAGCACCTGAGAGTTCAGCTACTCCATCTCCAACTCAAGGTGAGGGCGCTTCTGGAGCAGGTACGAGCGGCTCAACTAATACCGAAAGCCAGAGCGATTCTAATCCTACGGATACGGCTGTACCTGAGAGCAACTCCGGCGCAGAGGGTGCGGCTGGTTCACCGCAATAGAAGTTGGATGTCGAATTAGTCCGCCAGGGGTTCAAACCCCAGACTCATAGCTAAAGTCCTTTAAAGAGGACTTTTTTTATGGTTTAAACTGAGATATTGCACCATTGTCAATAAGCCTGCTATGGGCGGGATCTTTTCCCAAACACCTACTCCCCACAAGAAAACTCATTCTTTGTGGAACGGGCCCCAGAGCCCGTTATTGAGAATAGTGCAACATCTCAGACTAACCGGACATTGTGGCTGAACTCAAGACACCAGGTTTCTGCGATGGAAAACGTTTTAAGATTGTGCCAACCTATCCTAAGAAACTGTTTGGTGAACTAATTTAACTTTCCCTAAAGCCGTCTTTCTGCTATCAAAGAGTTTCATCACGCCGGAGGAGATGGTCTCGATGACATCGGGAGCGCAGTAAGAGAGAAACTCTTCCGAAGAAGTAGGATCTGCAAAAAACTCTTGAGCTTTCTTCAAAAAGTTTTCTGTTTCAGCAAAGCCGATAGATTTGATAATAAACGTAGAAACCGGGGAGTTTTTAATATCATAGCGCGATTCTTGATTTCGTCCTATTTCTAGCAGGTCTAACACTTCTCTTTGTAACTGACTTTCTAATGGGTAGGCGCTCTGTCTGTTGGGCAAGTAATCTTCCAAAACCGAGGTTTTAAATCCTGGTGTACGCAATTCTCCCATCATAGTTGAAAGGGGAATATCGCGGCCCAAACGGTAGGAAAGAGCTTCTAAAATGGCGATAGTAATTAGCTTGACCCCCAGATACAGTTTAGCAACTTCGATATTTTTGCGAGTTCGGGCAATCAGGTTAGCGTAGGTTTCATCGTCCGGCTCTTGCATAAACTGCTGGAAAACCAGTTCGGGTTTGAGGAAGTTCAAAAATCCTTCCATTTTTTGCAGAGACCTGCGATATCCGGCAACGGTATAGGAATTAACATTAGTCAATTCGTGGTTGGTTTCTGGCATCAAATTCCAGGTATTGTCTAAGAAATTAGAGGAATTTCGAGAGGCAAAATTCTCGACATCCCGATTTGCTAACCTGACAGAACGCTTGACAATTTCTACGGTTTGGGCATCGCTCCATCCCAAGTTAAAATCGCGGTTCGCACTTACCAAACGCTGGTGCAAAAGTTCGATCGCGCTAAAACCGCTGGGCGAAACGGGACGAAAAGGGATAGTAGCTTCAATGCAAGCTGTTATCTCGGCGATCGTACTAGCTGGCAAAAAAGGCTCCAAAGATTTGGCAGCAATAACGGCACTCAAAAATTCGTTTTGGCCACCAAACGGAGAGAGAGTCTTGCCGGGAATAAACCCAAATACTGAGGCCACTAGCTGATACATTGTATCGTCGGGCAGTTCGGTTTCATCTCTAATAACTAACTGCGATCGCACTTCTTTGACAAAAGGACAAAGGGCGCTACTAATATTGAAACTAACGCCCTGATCGACTTGCACGTACACGAGGTCGTGAAACAGCGCAGCCAGCACCTCGATCGGATCGACTGACCCCCCGACCTCAAAAATGTGTTCCGACGTGTGAAAGTACCGCCAAGGCCCTCTCATCGTTTGAATGATTAGCTCAGCTATCTGCTCTAGCTTTGGAATGTCTATTCGACCTCCCAATTGCTCGATCGAGCTTACCAAGCAATCCAAGCACCGTTTTTGTTCTGCCAAAAGCTCCATTTACACACCTCCAGTGCATTCCCTGATTGTCTTGCGCTTGATTGCATGGTATCAAAACGCGCTGCGATCGTGCCATGATTTGTCACTCAAAAATTTAAAATTTTAAGGTGAAACAGCGAGAGGGGGCCAGGGAAAGAGGAAGAGCGAGGAAGAGTGAGGAAGAGTGAGGGAGAGCGAGAGCGAGAAATTAAATATTAAAAATTCAGCCGTTGGGAAGATTGGTGCAACTTTGGTGATCGGTATCATAAATTACAGTAAAACTGCCAAAAACTGGGTAAAAACTTGATAAATTTTTGATGAAATTATGAGGAATTTTTGACAAAAGCTGTGGGTGTGTGGCATTGACACCAGGTTCAAGCTGCGGTGGTATAAATACTGCGTGTGGCCTCACCATAAGATCCGTAGACGTGCTGATAAACAGCTTAATATTTGCGCTAATACACTTCAGTTGAGTAGCTTTCGGTAAATCGATCTAAAGCTTCCTCGATCGCCACTTTAACTACTGCCTTGGTTTCCCGTCGCCTCCCCCAATATAACACTAACAGAACTTACGCAACTCTCACCAGTGATCCTGGCACCATGCAGCACAAAATCAGACAACAAACATGGGAACATCGGGGCGTTTCAGTGGCTCAATTAAATAATTGGACACCATTAACCGAGCTTAAATACCCCCTTAATCCCTTAGTCCCCCTCTGCTGGGACTTCGTATGTTTAGAAGCGATGTAAATCGCCGAATCAACTGTTAGATCCCCAACTCCTTTAAAAAGTCGGGGATCGGGGATTGTGTCTTTTGAGCCGCTGTTTACTGCATCCGATCGATCGTCCGATACTGCACCGCCTCCCCCACATGATGAGTTTTCAAGCTTTCATCCCCCGACAAGTCAGCAATAGTTCTAGCAACCTTCAAAATTCGATCGCTCCCCCTCGCAGAAAGCCCCAATTTCCGAATCGCCATCTCCAATAAATTCCGAGAAGCATCATCCAACTGACACCATGTGTTAATGTGGCTGCTTTGCATCTGGGCATTACAGCGCAAACTAGATTCCGAGTGAAAACGGCGAGTTGCGAGCTCTCGCGCCCGCTGCACCCTCACCCGCACCGGTTCCGACTCCTCCCCCGTCGGCTGTCGAGTAATTTCCTCGGGTTTCAAACGATTAACCGCCACTTGTAAATCAATCCGATCCATCAAAGGCCCCGAAAGTTTTGCCCAATATTGCTCTCTCTTTTGCGGCGAACAAGTACACTGTTGGATCGAATCGCCGTAATAACCGCAAGCGCAAGGATTCGTACTCGCAACTAATGTAAATTGAGCCGGAAACATCACCGATTGTCTAGTCCGAGAAATCGTCACATAACCATCTTCCAGCGGTTGTCGCAAAAATTCCAAAACATCTCTTTTAAACTCAGTTAATTCATCGAGAAAAAGAATGCCGCGATGTGCTAAAGAAATTTCACCCGGACGCGGAAAACTGCCGCCACCTACCAAAGAAGGCCCCGATGCTGAATGGTGAGGACTGCGAAAAGGTCGATCGCCCACCAAGCTTCCCTTATCCTTCAACAACCCGGCCACCGAATGAATTTGAGTTACATCCAAAGCTTCATCAAAAGTCAGCGGTGGCAAAATACCCGGCAAACGCCTCGCCAACATCGTCTTACCGCTCCCTGGCGGCCCCACAAAAATTAAATTGTGTCCCCCCGCCGCCGCAATTTCCAAAGCCCGCCGCGCGTGAATTTGCCCCTTTACATCCTTTAAATCTAGACCAGAAAACCGCGTTTTTGTTAACTCTTCTCTACCGTTTATTTCTACAGGTGAATAAGCTTCAGGATTGTTCAAAAAATCAGTAACAGCAAAAATATTCTCAAAACCATAAACAGATATTCCGTGCACCAAAGCCGCTTCCTGCGCGTTACCAGCCGGTACAACCAACCCTGAAATACCCATTTTTTGAGCAGCAGCGGCGATCGGCAAAACCCCAGCCACAGGCCGCAAACTCCCATCTAAAGAAAGTTCCCCTAAAAACCAATAATCTCCCAAAAGTTGACCGCTGACTTGTTCCGATGCTGCTAAAATGCCAATGGCGATCGGCAAATCAAAACTCGGCCCTTCCTTCCGCAAATCCGCCGGAGTCAAATTAATCACAATACTCCGCATCGGAAAAGCATATCCCGAATTTTTTAGCGTGGCCTTAACCCTTTCTTTAGCTTCTTGCACAGCAGAATCGGGCAACCCCACAACCACAATTTTAGGTAGCCCCCCTGACACATCAGCCTCAACACCAACCTTTACCGCGTCAATTCCAACGATCGATGCACTCCAAACCCTAGCAAGCATTTTTCTTTATCCTTAATTTGCCTGTCCTTGATTCATCATCTATTATGATTAACAATGACTAATGAATATCGGAAGAGGCAAGAAAAACTTTTCCTTGCCTCTTCTTTTTCTCCTCTTCCTTCTCTCCTGCTGGGTCTTCCCTCTTCCCTCTTCCCCTTCCCACTTCTCACTTCCGCCCTCTTCTTTCTTCCTTCATTCTTCCTTCTTCCTTCTTCCTTCTTCCTTCGTTAACACTCATGACAACTCAAGAAACGCTTTTCAGCAAAATCATCCGCAAAGAAATTCCCGCAGACATCGTTTATGAAGACGACTTAGCCCTCGCGTTCAGAGATATCCATCCGCAAGCACCCGTCCACATCCTCGTCATTCCCAAACAGCCTATTGCCAAATTAGCCGATGCCGAGTCGGAAGATCATGCTCTCATGGGACACTTGCTGCTGACTGTCAAGCGGGTAGCAGAACAACTCGGACTTAGCAACGGCTATCGCGTCGTCATTAATAGCGGGAGCGACGGTGGCCAAACTGTAGACCACCTGCACCTTCACATTCTCGGCGGACGGCAGATGAACTGGCCCCCAGGCTAAAGACTAATTTTTACGCCGAACTTGCGGACTCATCCTCAGAAACCCTGTTGATTTCTATTGCCCAGCGCTTCAGAAACCGGGTTTCTTTTTTCGTCAATAAACCCGGTTGATTGGAGATTATTGAGAATGCAGCCCGATCGCACGATAAACCTGGTTTTTACTATTCTCCCGATACAAATTTATCCTCGCAGAATCCACCTGTTATATGTGAATAAATATTAAAAATCATCTCTTCACGACCTAATTAAGAAATATTTAAGTACAAAGAGAATCGACCTGAACAAAAATAATGTGTTTGAACTGCTGAACCCAGCTACAGGCAATAGATTCTGTTCTTGTGGTCGCTATATGTAACCCGTTGAATCTGTAATTTTACTTTGTAAAAAACTACAAATATTTACGAAATATCAAGTTATTGTAAAAGTTTGTAAAATGTTTAAATTGTCAGCAGTAATCCCTTGGCAAACTAGAGTGAATGGTGTTACTAATATAAGCGTGGGGCATCCCCACAACGAACCTTGAAAATTCAATTAAGCAATCATAAACCAAATGACAACAACCGTACAGCGTCGCGAAAGCGGCAACGTTTGGGAACGGTTCTGCGAGTGGGTAACTAGCACCGAAAACCGCATTTATGTGGGTTGGTTCGGCGTCTTGATGATTCCCACCTTGCTCAGCGCCACCATCTGCTACATCATCGCCTTCATCGCTGCTCCTCCAGTGGACATCGACGGCATCCGCGAACCAGTTGCTGGTTCCTTAATGTACGGCAACAACATCATTACTGGTGCTGTTGTTCCTTCATCGAATGCGATCGGGCTTCACTTCTACCCAATCTGGGAAGCTGCTTCCCTCGATGAATGGTTGTACAACGGCGGCCCCTACCAATTGGTAGTTTTTCACTTCCTGATTGGCATTTTCTGCTACATGGGTCGTGAATGGGAACTGTCCTACCGTTTAGGTATGCGTCCTTGGATCTGCGTCGCTTACTCTGCACCAGTTGCAGCAGCCACCGCAGTATTCTTGATTTACCCGATCGGACAAGGCAGCTTTTCTGACGGTATGCCCTTGGGTATCTCCGGCACATTCAACTTCATGATCGTGTTCCAAGCCGAGCACAACATCCTGATGCACCCCTTCCATATGTTGGGAGTTGCTGGTGTCTTCGGCGGTGCTCTGTTCTCCGCCATGCACGGTTCCTTGGTAACATCTTCTTTGGTTCGTGAAACAACCGAAACTGAATCTTTGAACTACGGTTACAAATTCGGTCAAGAAGAAGAAACCTACAACATCGTTGCAGCCCACGGCTACTTCGGTCGTTTGATTTTCCAATACGCGAGCTTTAACAACAGCCGTTCTTTGCACTTCTTGTTAGGTGCATGGCCAGTAGTCGGTATCTGGTTTACCTCTTTGGGTATTTCCACGATGGCGTTTAACTTGAACGGTTTCAACTTCAACCAATCGGTTATCGACTCGCAAGGTCGCGTGATCAACACTTGGGCTGATGTCATCAACCGCGCTAACTTGGGTATGGAAGTAATGCACGAGCGCAACGCTCACAACTTCCCCCTCGATTTGGCTGCTGGCGAAACAACTCCCGTAGCAATGGTTGCTCCTTCCATCAACGGCTAAATTTAGCTTTTGATTAACAAAAAGCGCTCCTAAAAATAGGGGCGCTTTTTGTTTGGGCAAGTAGAATTTGAGAGATTTTTTTCTGTTAAATCCATTAAATCCGTTAAATCCCATAAACTGCGCCTTGCCGAACTTCCAGATCGATCTGATATATTGATTAAGAATTATTATTTTTGGCAATCATCAAAGTGGCGATATTTAACAGGCACAAATTTGAAAAACTTCTGGTTCATAAATCCAAAACATTAGCCTGGGCGATCGCATTTTTTAGCGGCATTTTGATGGCATTGACAACCGCACCAGTAAATGCTTGGCTATTGGCTTGGCTAGCCTTAGTTCCCCTCTGGATTTTGGTGGTTAGTTATGAAAGGCCTCTTCAAGAAGTAAAACAACAAAAATTCTTCCTTCTTCCTGGTTCATTCTTCCTTCTTCCTTCACTCTGGGGAATTGGCTATCACGGATTAGCTTTATCTTGGATTATGGGAATTCACCCGATGACTTGGTTGGGAGTTCCTTGGTGGCCGAGTTTGGCGATCGCACTTTTTTGCTGGGCATTTATCACGCTGTGGGGAGCCACCTTAGTCGCTGTTTGGGCGTGGCTATTTGTAATTCTAAACTCCCTTACATTACCCGGCAAAAATCCTATTGTTATTCTTAACTCCCCCCCTTTACAAGGGGTAGCTGGCGGGAGTAATGCTCAATTTTCAGCATTAACTCGCGTTTTAATTGGCACAGCTTTGTGGTGTGCCTTAGAAAGTATTTGGAGTACAGGTTCCCTGTGGTGGACATCCCTATCATATACGCAAAGCCCCCACAATTTAGCAATATTGCACCTCGGTCAACTCTCCGGACCCAGCGCAGTAACAGCCGCTATTGTAGCAGTAAATGGCTTAATCGCCGAAGCTTTTATTGAAGGAAGAAAGAAGAAGGAAGAAGGAAGAAGGAACAATTGGATTGTTTATATTTTGCCTGCTAGTTTGTGTGTAGTTTTGCATATTGTAGGGTGGAGTTTATACAACCGTCCTTTGAATCAAGAAGCTGCAACCGCTTTAAAGATTGGCATTATTCAAGGCAATATTCCTAACGAAATTAAGTTTGATTCAGGGGGTTGGGGGCGCGCTTTGGAAGGTTACACCACTGGATACAAACAGTTAGCAGACAGGAAAGTCGATGCTGTGTTAATTCCAGAGACAGCTTTGCCTTTTATCTGGACAAATGAGTATCAACGTTCGACTCTTTCTTTTTACCAAGCTATTCTCGATCGCGGCGTTGTGGCTTGGGTGGGAGGATTCGGACAGCAAGAGAATAGTATTACTAACAGCTTATTGGCGATCGATCGCACTGGAGAAATTGTCGGCCGCTACGATAAACTAAAGCTAGTACCTTTAGGCGAATATATCCCTTTTTATGAAATCTTAGGCGGGATTATTAATCGCCTTTCTCCCTTAGATGCTCATTTAGTACCAGGCAATTCTAAACAATTGTTTGATACGCCGTTTGGCCGCGCGATTGTCGGAATTTGTTACGATTCCGCGTTTGCTGAAATTTTCCGATATCAGGCGGCGAATGGAGGCGAATTTATGATCACCGCTTCCAACAATGCCCATTACAAACCGCCCATGTTGGATCAACATCATGCTCTCGATGTAATGCGAGCAATTGAAACTGATAGATGGGCAGCTATCGCAACTAATACGGGTTACTCTGCTTTTGTAAATCCTCGCGGCGAGACGGTTTGGAAGTCGAGAATTAATACCTATGAAGTCCGAGATGCTACTATTTATCGCCGACAAACTCAAACTTTGTACGTGCGGTGGGGAGATTGGCTGACACCTGTATTGTTAGTATTGGCTGGGTTAATGCGGTTTTTTGTTAAAAATTAACCCCAAGCTTTTAGATTTTAGATTTTATCTACCCATCTAAAATCTAAAATCGAATGACTTTACTTATCTTTCACGTGTTCGTGAACGCTAGGAGATAAAGAAATTAAATCGTCGATATTGCGCTGCATGGCAGCACAAATATTGTCCAAAGGCAAATCATTAGCATCGTGTCCGAAGGGATTTTCTATTTCAATGCCGATTTCTTCGATGCCGAACAAAGTAAAACTAATTAAAGCCACAATAGGGCCGGTTCCCCAAGTCAAATCGTTTACCATTTGAAAGGGCAGTGCTAAACAGTAAAGCAACAATAATTGTTTCAGGTGAATCGCGTAAGCCAAAGGGATAGGCGTCTTCAAAATCCGCTCGCAGCCGCCTAATACATCAATCATAGAGTTGAGCAATTGATTCATACCTGTTAACTGATAAACATCCACGCAATTGCGCTCATACTGCTCGTGCATATAATCCTCAATCCAAAAGGCAATTTCTAGGGGCGGATTGTTCATCGATTTGAGCTTGTGGTACTGCGCTGGGGACATTAACGGCTCCAACTCGGGATTGACTGATTGTTGCCGCAAGTGCAGTTTCATCGCCACTGCAAAGGCAGGTAACAGGCGCAGGGCTGACTTTTTTAAGTCTATATCCTGCGGGTCTTTTTCCTCAATTGCTACCCAGATTTGGCGCGCCAAATTGCGGACGTTGTTGACTAAAGTTCCCCACATTTTTCGACCTTCCCAAAATCGTTCGTAGGCTGTATTTGTCCGAAAAACTAACAGTAAACCCAGGACAATACTCGGTACAATACTCGACAAAATGGGCATGGACACCGGCAACTTTAAAAAGTGCAGCAGGGAAATAAAAACTCCAAAGCCGCCGCACAGCAAAACGCGGGGCAAAATTGAGGGAATGACAGACCCCCGAACCTGTAATGCAATTTTAAACCAACGTGGTCGATCGCCACTCATGCAAGTCTCCTCATTAAATTAAATTAGCCCCGCCCTAGCGCGGGCGGCGCAAATGCCTGGTAAACTTAGTTCTTCTGCTCCCCCCAGTCGATTTGAGATTCGAGATTTTAGATTGACTCCACAGATAAATCTGGGGCGTTTGAACTACGGTCTAAAATTTTTTGGTCTCCACGACTGCTAGCAGGGCTTATATCCCTATTTGGGTGGGGTGAGAGCTTCCAAAAAAAGCTTTCCTACAAACAACCTTTGGATTTTACCCAAAAAACTCATCTTTAGGCTCAATTTAAAATCTAAAATCTACAATTGATTGACGCAGTGACTTAATTCGGTAAGATTAACTATGTATATTTAAACCTCAGCTTCCGTGCAAGAGATACCGACATCTGTGCCTCCGCGTTTTCACCGATTGCCAAACCAACGGTGGCAAATTTATTCGCCTCAAACACAGCAAGCCGAACAGTTTGCCGCCGAAATCGGTTTGTCGCCCTTGCTGGCACAGGTGCTGATTAACCGGGGCATCGATTCTCTCAAAGAAGTGCAAGGGTTTATCGAACCGGAATCTCTGGTTTTGCCCGCGCCAACCGATGAGTTTCCAGATTTGGATGCGAGTGTCAAACTTTTGCGGGAGGCGATTTCAGGAGGGCAAAAAATTGCGATTTGCGGCGACTACGATGCTGACGGGATGACGAGCACGGCTTTGTTGCTGCGAGCTCTCAGGACTCTGGGTGCGAATGTGGATTATGCTATTCCCAGCCGGATGCGAGAAGGTTACGGGATTAACGATCGCATTGTAGAAGAATTTCATTCGGAAGGTATCGCTCTCATTCTCACGGTTGATAACGGAATTGCAGCCTATGGCCCGGTTGCCAGAGCGCGAGAACTCGGTGTCAAAGTTATTATTACAGACCACCACGATTTGCCGCCAAAACTGCCGCCGGCCGATGCTATTCTCAACCCGAAATTAATCGCGGAATCTTCACCCTATCGCGGTTTGGCTGGCGTAGGCGTTGCTTATGTTTTGGCTATTACTTTGGCGATTGATATGCAGAAAGTTGGCGGGTTGGTGAATCCGCTGCTGGAGTTATTTACGTTGGGAACTATTGCGGATTTAGCGCCTTTGACTGGAGTTAATCGGCGGTGGGTGAAGCGGGGTTTGCGGCTGTTGCCTCACTCGCAATTGGCGGGTATTCAGGCTTTGATTCAGGTGGCGGGAGTGCAGCCGGGAAGTGCGGAAAGTTTACCTCTTCTGAATTCAAAAAACCAAGCTAGCAATACGTTAAAGCCTGAAGATATTGGTTTTAGGCTTGGCCCCCGGATTAATGCTGTGGGGCGGCTGGCAGATCCTCAAATTGTGATAGAGTTGCTGACCACGGACGATCGCGAATTGGCTCTCAAAAACGCCATGCAGTGCGAACAAATTAATCAGCGCAGGCAGGAGTTGTGCCAGGAAATTGAGCAGGAAGCAATTGCTTGGTGCGAGGAAAGTGATCTCGACTTGCAGCAAGAACGAGTTTTAGTTGTTGTGCAACCGGGTTGGCATCACGGGGTGATCGGGATTGTGGCTTCTCGGTTAGTGGAACGCTACGGCGTACCTGTGTTTATTGGTACTTTTGAGGATGAGGCTGGCGAAAACGAGGCTGTAGGGGCGGTTGCCCATAAAATTATCAGGGGTTCGGCGAGGGGAATTCCAGAGTTTAATGTATTTGACGGGCTGAATTTTTGCGCGGATTTATTAACTAAATTTGGCGGCCACAAAGCTGCTGGCGGTTTTTCGATGCCTGCGGATAATCTCGAACAATTCCGCAATCAACTGTCAATTTTTGCTAATCAATGTTTGCAGCCGGAACACCTAAAACCGCTGGTTTCAGTTGACGTGCGAGCCGATTTGGCTGAGATTAATCTTGACCTTTACCGACAAATTGATGCTCTGGAACCTTGCGGAATAGAAAATAAAGCTCCTGTATTTTGGACGCCTAATGTTTGCATAACTGAACAGAAAATTGTTGGTAAAGGAGGCCACGTTAAACTAACTGCAACTCAAGATGGAAAGGTATCGGCTAGTGTGAAGGCGATTGCTTGGCGTTGGGGGGAATATTTTCCTTTGCCTCGGCGGGTTGATATTGCTTACCGATTGCGGGAAAATAGTTTTAATGGCAAGACATCGGTTGAGTTAGAATTGTTGGGCGTTCGGCTACCGGCAAATGCTGCTACTTCCAGGCCACCGAGGTTCGGAAAAGTTGAGTTTGATTATTGCGATCGCACTTATTCTTGCAGCCTGTCTCCAGCAGGCTCGATCGAGGAATTGAGAATTCGCAACTCTCAAGGACAAGTTTTGGCTGTTGCACCCGGACAAAACATCGGTTTGTTAGGCAACTCTCGCAAAGATGCTAGAGAAGTCGATGTCTCTCTACCTTTTTTTGAGAATTTGATTCAAACTGCTAAACACGCCCTAGGTATTTGATAACAAAGCAGGTGCAGTAGCGAAAATTGGCGATCGAGCCTTGTGAATTTTGCATCATTTAAAACTCAAAACTCCCAACTCTCGATCGCCCCGGAGCGTGCTATAATTACAGGTCGCCGCCTCTAGCTGCCAAGAGAAAAATCACGATCGGGCCAGAAAGCACGACGGCTGCGAGTAAAGCTACCTGAACAATGAGTTGGTAGTCTACACCAGCCATACCACTGAAAAGATCGGTTATAAAGTCCATGTGTCCTCCTGACTGTAGTGATTAAGTCTAGATTGTTGAATTAGAAAATCCGCTTCTGATTTTACCGGGCGATCGACCATATTTTTTAAGGAACTTTACAAAATTCAACAAAATGTAAACTGCGATCGACCTCTCAGTGACAGCAAACCAGGGACTTGATGCCCCTTCCCGGAAAGTGCCCCCAATCTAAAATCTAAAATCGAACGCCCTTGAAGGAGATCCGTCTCCGGCACTGGCAATTGATATACTTGAAGAGCTCCAGTCTCCTAAAGTTTGGCATTTTCCACATAATGCTCCGAATCTAAAATCTAAAATCTAAAATCTAAAATCTAAAATCAAACTATGGCTACTTGGCGTTGCGTAAAGCAGTGCGGTGCTTGTTGTTACCTCGACCCAACAGAGCGCCCAGACTTAGACGAGTATTTATCTGAAGACGAATTATCGCTCTACTTGAGCTTAGTCGGAGATGACGGTTGGTGTATAAATTTTGACAAATCGACCAGAGAATGCGGAATTTACGCCGATCGACCGCGCTTTTGTCGGGTAGACTCAGAGGTGTTTGAGGAAATGTACGGCGTTGAGCCTGCCCAATTAAACGATTTTGCGATCGACTGCTGCTTGGAGCACATTGAAGACCTTTATGGCGATCGATCTTTGGAAATGATCCGCTTTAACTCTGAAGTCGGAATTCTCGCCTTACCTGACGGTGTTGCATAATTGCGGGATGATTTTGATTGTTTTGGCGGATGGGTCCATGAACCCGAAGACGTGTATTTTCACAGCAGGCGGGACACCCCACAACCATCCTCCTCAAATTTTCCAACGCCTACCTGACAACTAACAATCTCCTGGTTTCTCACCGGGAGAGTGTCAAAATAAACAAATTAAGGAAATATCGCGCAGTTGAGTTGAGCTATGAGTAATCGAGAGGGTTTTACAGGGGGATTTATTGCCGGAGCTGCCCTTGGCGGCTTGGTGGGTGCAGTTTTGGGTGCGGTGCTGTCGCGGCGCGCTGCTGAAGCTTTGCTGAGTGAACCTTCAGACACAAAAACCAGAAAAATCCGCCAGAGGAAAGCCAGCCAACTCGAAGCCGAAGGGATGGAAGTAGCAAGGCTGAGTTTAGAAGATAAAATTGCCCAGCTCAATCAGGCAATAGATGACGTACGGCTGCAACTTGGAGACGTAAACGGCAACGCGCCGGCGCCAGGCAGCGAGGGCTCGATCGCCCCAGACTCCTGAATCCATTTAAAATTTTAGATTAGTCTGGCAGATCAATGGGGGCTACTAACATCTTGCGCCATTCTCAAAAACTGGCTTTTGGGTCTGTTCCACAAAGAGTGAATTTTATTGTGGGGAGTAGGGGTTGGGCATCCTATCCTGCCCGCCCGTAAAAAGCCTAATCCTCCCCCTCTCGCCCCTCTCGCTCCTCTGGGTCCTCTCTCACTCCCCCAGCTATGCTAAACTCACAGTTAAAGTGTCTGTAAACTTTACTCAAACTACAAGCAAAATTTATGAGTTCTTCAATAGCCCTTTTGGCAACCACGCTGTCCACATTTCTGCAAATCTATCTAGTCCTGATGATTTTTAGAGTGCTGTTAAGCTGGTTCCCCAATATCAATTGGTACGACCCCCCGTTTTCAATTTTGAGTCAGTTAACAGACCCTTACCTCAATCTATTCCGATCGATAATCCCCCCCTTGGGAGGGATTGACTTTTCGCCACTGATTGCGTTTTTTGTACTTCAGTTCGGCTCGGAATTCTTGATCGGTCTTTTGACCAGCTTGCAAACATCTTTGTAGTTTGAAAAGCTTAAGTTTTTCAGCATCGAGCGTAAATTGTTTGGCAGACGTAGCTGCCGACAACTAAATTTTAGATTTGAGATTTTTAGATGAACTCCCCGGTTGAAAAGCTGGGGAGTTCATCGTACATGAGAAATGAGAAATTGCCAGCCACTCAACAATCTCAAATCTAAAATCCAAAACTGCCTCGCGGTTTCACGGGCAGCCAACCCAAAATCTCAAATCAGCAATCTAAAATCTCAAATAGTTTCGTTAGCGGCGAACCACGCCAGTAAAACCTGTAGCTTTAAATTGCTTCAGCTTCAAAGGTGTTCGTTGATTGGCGGCAACCGAAATTCTGAGCTGAAAATCGCTAACTCCGGGAGGAACTTCTTCTATAGAACCCAAGCGAGTGCGGTTTTGCATCACCGGATTGTCGTCGGCATCATAAATGCGGCCAAAAATATCGGCATTGACAACTGGTTTGCCGGTGCTATTTTCAGCTTTCCCAGTAATCAAAAAGCAGGTAGCTTCCATAGAACTGCCGCTGGTGACTGTTCCTTCTCCCATTTCTGCCGGACATTCGCGATAAGAAAGGTCGGAAAGTTTAATCTGCGTCAGAGCCCAAGCAGGTGGAGTGAATACCAAACTAAAAATTCCGATTAGGCAAGTAGCAAAAAAAAGGCTGATAGCTCGAAATTTCATAAATGGCGGGGCAAGTATATTTTAATTCTCAGCTTAGCGCGAATTCAGCCTCAAATTCCTACTTATAGGAATTCTGAAAACTACAGCTACTTTTTGAAGAAATGGCATTAGTCTAGACCTAAATGCTGTCGCAAGGCTTGGCGCATCACATCGACTGGGACGGATTCTTTATCCAGCCAAATTTTTAAGGCGGCTGCTCCTTGTTGAACTAGCATTTCGAGTCCGTCAATAGCTCGTGCTCCCCGAAGCTGTGCATCTTTGAGAAACTGCGTAGGATTAGGGGTGTAAATTAAATCATAGACGATCGCCCCTGCTGAAATTCGATCGAGCGCACCCTCCCCAACCGGCGACTTTTCCCCCTGCGGATACATCCCCACAGGGGTCGTGTTCACCAGCAAATCTGCCTGCGAGATTAACATTGACAAATTCTCCCAAGTATGGACCTGCAAATTCTGCACGGGCATCGGAGAATTGACCCAACTCTGCTTAAATTCCGCTAAATTTTGTTCGCTGCGGCCGACAACGTGAATCTCTGCACATCCCAATTGAGCGCATCCAGCCACAACAGCTCTCGCCGCCCCGCCATTCCCCAAAATTACCGCTACTTTCTGACTCCAATCGGAACCCCCCCTAGACCCCCCTTGGTCAGGGGGGGGACAGGATTCAACAGCCGTATTGCCCCTTTCTAACGGAGAGGTCGCGTCTTTAGCCCCCCCTTGGTAAGGGGGGGTTGGGGGGGTTTGCAGCGGCGCGAGAAAGCCTTCAACGTCTGTATTTGTGCCGCACCAACCTTTGTCAGTCAGGTATACGGTATTGACTGCGCCGATCGAGCGGGCGATCGGGGAAACTTCCGACAGCAGCGGTAAGATTGCTTGTTTGTGCGGAATTGTGATGCTAAATCCCCGAACGCCGATCGCCGCAAATCCTGCAAGAGCAGCTTTTAAATCCCCTGGTTTTACCGGAAACGGCAGGTAAACAAAATCGACTCCCAAGTGGGAAATAGCAGCATTGTGCATTGCCGGCGACAGAGAATGTTCGACAGGATGACCAATTACTCCCAACAGTTTAGTAGTGCCTTTAATCATTTTTGTTAGTTGAGTGTTGACAGTTGACTGTTAACGGTTGACTGTTGTGAGTTTTCATACCAGATCCTGCTAAAATAACGCCCTTATTCTTTAGTCCCCCTCTGCTGGGACTTCGTTTGACTCTCGACAGCGATTTCAATCGTCAACTGTCAACTGTCAACTGTCAACTGTCAACTGTCAACTGTTTCCCGAAACTCTTTGGCGTCAGCCAAAATCGGATTGACATCAAACCAGTAATCCTCGCCGTAACGGTATTCAAACACCCAGAGACTACGCAGCAAGATTTGGTATTTAGTTTCCCCACTCACAGTTTTGGTAGCGGATACTTGGCGCAGCAATTGCCACTCATCAGGTTCGATCGCCAAAGTAAGCTGGTGGCGGCGCTGGACGATCACATTTTCCAAAGTTTCCCGCGACAGAGGAGGGTCTTGTTTCTGCAGACAGCCATACAGTAGTTGCAGCAAATTGCGGACATGGCCACCGCTGACTCGACAGAGGCGATCGAGAGTTTCCGCAGAGTCGAAAACTTTGCCAACCAAAGCATTGCGCTGCCAAGGGTGCACCGTCGGAAAAGCCCGCGCCAGAACCATCTGTCGCAGCAATTCCACACCCTCAGAGCACTCTGAACCGTCGCTCAACTGCACCGGCACCATCGGCAAAACCTTCGGATCTACCCCAAATCGATTGGTCAACTGGCCCAAATCGTTAGAGAAAATCAGCACCAAAGGAATTGTATACACGACGTGGCAATTTAGTCTTGCCAACTGTTCGCCGCGATCGACAAACAGGTATTCCGGCTGCAGCCGCCCCGTCGGTTTCGCGCACAGGTGTATGCGATCGAGATTGTCGATAATTACTACAAGTCCTTGTTTCCCTTGGCGTTTGAGTTCTTGATTAGCCGGTTCTAGCAACTCCTTATTAAGCGCATCTAGAATTACGTTAGTTCGCGGCTCCAAATATTGCCTCAACTCCGATCGCAGATTCGGAGCATCTTTCGCCTTAGCAGTAATTTTGCCAATTCCCAACGCCAGAGAAAACTCTCCCTCCGTGCTGGCATTTATTTCCCCAAAACCAGGGACATTAGCTTCAGCCCTCAAGTCTATTTGAGTTTGAAAAACATCAGCAACCCCTTTGAGCAAAGCTTTAAAACCCGTTGGCTGCAGCTTGATTTTCATTTTCTCAATGCTTTCGCTCACCTGACGAGCAACGCTCAACAAAATATCAGTGATATCTACATCTGCCATGTCTAAGTCTTTACTAGACTCAAAGTAAACAACATGAAATCCTTGTTGCTGCAATTGAGCTTGCAGCCGCAGCAATTCTGTTGATTTACCAGAGCCGATGTGACCGGTGAATAATTGACAGGTAGGTGCATCGGGGGACAAACGGCTGATGGTACGCTCCAATTGTTCGACGATTGTACCGCCCCGCACTGATGAAAAATCGATATAGTATTGTCGGTCTTCTTGATTTGCTACTGCCAGCGTGTAGCTGGGATTGCAGGCGCTATAAAATTTCTGTAAATTTAGTTCCATACCCTGTTCCATCTTTCACAACATTATGCCCTCATAGCTTATTCGTTTCGCTCTGGTAATAATCAGCACAGCTTCTCAGTTTATTTCGCTGTATTACGTGGCAATCAATATCTTGATGCCTGCCTAAATCAGCACTCCCAAATTATACTTTATTTTGGGGTAATGGGAATAAATAAAACTTACTCAAGCCTCCCCTAACTCAGTGATTTATCCTCGGTAGCGAGCACGACTTCATTGACATCACCGACGAAAAAATGGCAGTAATGTTCTCCAAGAAAGTGAGTAGTGAAGTACGGTTAACCGAAGAAAAAACAGGTAGAAATCAGGTATCCATAAACCAGGTTTTTTTATCATACCTTGTAGGTTGAACCCTAGAGGAACGAAACAAACAAAAGATTTTAGATTGGCTATTTTAGATCGGAGCCAAAATCTCAAATCTAAAATTGATGACGTTGGGAACGAATCCCTCAACCCAAGCTACTTTCTTAGAGCATTTTGACTTAGGCGCGAAGGTGTGGTGTAAGAAACCAGGTTTCTCGGTGTGATTTTTTTTTGATATACTTATTTTTGATCAATTCTACCATTTTGTGACCGATACCTGCTGCCGAAGCGGGATTGTGGCCTGTGACGAGCCTCTGGCCACAACGCCAACTTGAAAATTAGGAACTTTCCTAAAATTAGCGTTCTTCCCGACTACTTGTGTGCAGCTTGCTTGGGTAAAAAAAACAGAAAATAATAAGCTCCTCGTTTGGGGTGTACTTTATCCAATTGTAAACGGCTATTTTAAATAGGCAATTTTTGTAGAAATACTTGAAGTCAGCTCCGTTGTGTAAAATGTGACACAACTAGTATTGGGGTAAATGGTGCCCAAATACTAGCTGTTAAAAAATAAAAATATAAAGTAAAAAAAATAACTGTGGTAACACAAGGCTGATAAACTTTAGTAACTTATCCTAATTCTTAACAAATTAATAGACCTACACTCCTGTATAAAAACGTCTTGGAAGAAAGCCAACCCAGGTACTATCCACCTACAATTCCCTACTGAGACAGGCTGAAAAGATAGAGCAACGAACAGCCAGGTTAGCGGCGCAATTACGAGCCACTGGGATTGACATTGAACAACTATGAAACAACCTTAATGAGAAGTTAAACCAACCTTATCTTGGCCTTGATGCAACTTTAGTATGCTTTGTTTAATTCACCGGAAAAGCTGATGCAACTATCACGACGAAAGTTTTTTACCTTGGCAGGAGCGAGTGCTGCTGGCACTTTGATGATGTCTCCTTTAGAAGCGCTTTATGCCAGAAAGGCGAATGGTCAATCAGTATTTGGGGGAGGGTATGGGCCCCTCGTAGCTGATCCGAATGGATTGTTAGATTTACCTCGTGGGTTTCAGTATCGGGCTTTTTCACGAACCGGCGAAATGATGAGCGATGGTTCCCCTGTTCCCGGTGGTCACGATGGCATGGCAGCTTTCCCAGGTCCCCAAAACACGGTGATTCTGGTTCGCAATCACGAACTGAGCCCGAATTCTACAACACAAGTTGTGGGCCCCAATCCTTACGATCCTCTTTGCAAAGGGGGGACAACAACACTACAGGTTGGACCCAATCGTCAGCTCGTCAATCACTACGCTTCGCTTAGCGGCACCTATCGAAATTGTGCGGGCGGCCCGACTCCCTGGGGTTCTTGGATTACTTGCGAGGAGAATGTCTCTAGTCTGGCGACTAATAGGCCTGGCAATGCCACAAATGTCTCGAAATCTCACGGCTACAACTTTGAAGTTCCGGCTGAGGCAAAGGTTCCGGTGAATCCCGTACCTTTAGTTGCGATGGGACGGTTTAACCATGAAGCGGTGGCGATCGACCCCAAAACCGGAATTGTCTACGAGACTGAAGACCAAAGAGATAGCCTTTTCTATCGCTTTATCCCATCTCAACCGAATAATTTAAGCGCCGGGGGCACTCTGCAAGCGCTGAAGATTAAGAATATGCCTCAAGCAAAGACTTTTGCAGGCTTTCCCAAGGGCCAACCGATACCGGTGGAATGGGTGACAATTGACAATCCTGACCCTGCTACGGATACGGTACGGGTCGAAGGTTTCGGTAAAGGTGCTGCCCAGTTTGCTCGTGGGGAAGGCATCTGGTACGGCAATCGTGAAGTTTACTTCTGTTGTACGAACGGTGGTTCTGTTGATGCTAATGGCAGACCGAACGGATTTGGTCAGGTTTGGCGGTATCTTCCCGATCGAGATACGATCGAACTTTTTGTTGAGGCTAAATCGGCTGACGAACTCGATGGTCCTGACAACATTGTTGTGGCACCTCATGGCGATCTGATTATTTGCGAAGATGGCAATGATGAGCAGTTCGTGGTGGGCGTAACTCCCAACGGGGAACTGTATCGTCTGGCAAAAAATGCTATCAACGATCGCGAGTTTGCGGGAGCCTGCTTCTCGCCGGATGGTCAAACTTTGTTCGTTAATATGCAAACCCCAGGCATCACGTTTGCCATTTGGGGTCCTTGGAAGTCTCAACGAGGAGCATAGAGGAGCATAACATTACTGCCTTATGGTGCGAGCATTTTATTTGCCTGTAAAACGCTCTTATGTTGTTCGCACTATACAGAATAAAATCACCCCCAATTGTGGCAACATCCGGTGTGGGTTCTCTATAAGTTTATGAAATTTTAACGGTTTGTGGGAGTTTAAATAGCCGTGCAATATGTCCGCCAGTGGAAACGAGTGTTTTATACTCTGGTAATGGTGTCGATCGCCTTTGGCGTTGATTTATCTCAATCTAGGGATTCAGTCGCTCAAATACCCGTTGATTATGTTTGCTATATACAGACGAGTGATGGTCGAACGATCGACTTAGGTAAGCTTTGTGGAAGTAGTGGCAGCGGCCGCCCGATCGCTTTACAGCCCAATGACCAGGCATTTCTTAATAGTTATCAACGATCGTTGAGCAAACGGCTCAATTCAGCCTCATCCGATGCCGTGTCTCGCGTTCAGCGAAATCCCCAAGCCACTATCGAACGTGCGCGCGGGATATGTAATGCGCTCAGTGCGGGAATGTCGATCGACTTGCTGCAACCTCAAGGCAATGCTGAAATTGATGCACTTAACGCTCTGGCTCCTAAATATTACTGCCCTGAGTTTGACGACTGAGCAAGGAGGTAACTAGATTTTGAAGGGAAGAAAGGGTTGATTAACGGTAAAATTTTTTCTAACTTTTGCTAACAATCACTTACATTTACAAGATGTCTTTATGCCATGTATAGCAACCGCCTTGGCGGTTATGGCGTAAACAGAGAATAATCTTCTTTGTTGTGGAGCGATATTCTTAGATAAGGGTTTATTACTAGGTCTTTCGGTGAAGCAGCATGGGAAAATTTATCAACCTCAACAACACTCACATATTTTATATTACTGAGATTCAATCTATCGAGTTTACAGCAAAAGAGATAGGGACTCTTTACGGTAGTGACGAGCTAGCCAAACGTTACACTCAACTAACCCGAAAAGAGATTGCTAATTACCCTGGAACAAACTTTAATGGGACATACGATCAGATTGAAATTGAGTTAAAAAGCGGTCATATAATTTTGATTGAGGACTTCGATCTGAAAGAATTAAGAGAGTATCTTCTTTGAATGTTAGAATCTGTTAGCTATTTTCCGTGTGCACGAATTAGATATACAAAGCCAGATTCAAACGTATCTATTGATGGTGAAATAGAGGTGACAGCGCGACTAAAAACTGAGGATTATCCTGTAAACATAAGTCTTAGGAATTCTGAAACAATTGATGTAAGGATAAAACAATAGGCTTTACTTCAAACCTGTAATAAAAAAGGGCTGGCAATTACACCAGCCCTTCAACTAATTTTAGACGTTAAATTAGCAGTAATTTAACATCTAAAACCTCAAATCAATCTAGCTTCTGTCAGTAGCAGCTACTGGCTCAAAGCTTGGAACCACCAACTCACCGTTCTGCTTAGTGAGTTGATTGTACAGCCTTTCGGTATTCGGGAAATTCGCAGCAGGCAGAGTCGGGAAGCGACGGTAAGGAACAGTATCCTCGCCAAACGCCTCGGCATATTCAACGCTGTTCAACATGGCGTTGATAAAGCCCTTAATCCCTTTACTTGCCAAGATTTGGTTGTACGTGCGAATCTCCGCTTGATTGCGGGGAGCGCGGCCCAAGAAGTGCTTCGTTCCCAACTCAATCACCTTAGTATTGGGATAAGGTGCGTAGAACTGTTTGACGTACAGCGACGAGCAGCCCAAAGCCTCAATGAACTCCTTGAGATTGATTTCATTGTTGCCAAGTTTGCTTTCCAGCGCTGTGAATTCATTCTTCACAACATAGGGGTTGATGTCGCGCTCAAAAATTTGACGGTAAGCAGCTTGAATTAAAGTTTTCAAAGCTACTTTGTCCGAAGTATTCGTCAGCTTGAACACCTTAGTTTGTTCGCGCCGCTTGCTGACACCTTGAGCGAGGCTATTTTGTAACTCGAAATCGCCCCGATCGAGCGCAGTGCCGAGTTCGATAAACCGAGGAGTTTCGGGCGTCTGAGCTTGGACATTTTGCTCAGCGACGGAACCCGATCGCATCGTCCGCATCGACAAACCGCCGGGAGTCACATAGCGCTCGTAGGGCACTGTATCTTCCCCGAAAGCTTCGTTGTACTCCATGCTGTCCATGATGCTATCGACCAGCGCGTAGAAACCCTTCTTGGCGCAAATGTCAAAGTAAGCGTTCATTTCCTGACGGCCATAGGTAGGGCGTCCCAGGAGTCGGCGGTGAATGTACTCGATCGCCTTACAAACGTAGAGCTTGCTCCAGTACATATTGCGGAACACGTCAGACTTCGCCAACATCCGAATAAACTCGCGCATCGGAATCTCGCCGTTTTCCAGCTTAATTTCCGCCACCTTTTGGCGCTGGCCGTCGAACACGTCGCGACCGAACACTTGCAGGTAAGCTGCCCGAATCACAGCTTGGGTGGAACTTTCGGTATATTTGACACTGGAAGCATTGCTGTAGCTGCTGGAGGCACCGCGGGCAGTTTTCTTGGAAGCAACATAGTTGCTCGGTAACTGGTCTAATTTAAAGACCTTGGGGCCCAGAGAACCAGGAGCAGCACCGCGAGCCGCCGGATTGCTCAACTGATTGTCAATCCCCGCACCTTGACGGATCAGGATACGGCGAGTGTCTTTGCCGAAGGGAGCCGGACGGCTCTTGGGGTTGCGAGTTTCTTTCGGGAAAATCGCGCCAAACTGAATTTCTAAGGGGTCATTGCCAACACCGTAAACGTGCTGGTCTGGCAGAGGCTGGTTGTAGCCGGCAAACAAGGTGATGAACTGAGGAACCTTGCGGAACGGAGCGCTGAAATTGAACAAATCAATTTGCGGCCCCCAGTTGCGACACTCCTGAGCTTCTTGGCCTAAACCGCGTAGGTAAGGCACTGTTTCTTCGCCGAAGTAATCGGAATATTCCTGGGAATAAACCATCGCGTCTACAAGGGCTGGCAGGCCGCCTTTGCTGACGATCGCAAAATACTTGCTAAATTCCTCCCGCGAGCTCAAACCGCGACCTAGGAAGTGACGGGCAGCAAGTTCTACAGCGCGGCTGTTGACAAACGGCTCGTAGAATTGCTGACGGTACAGAGGAGATTTACCAAGGCGGCGAATAAACTCTTTCATCGAGATTTCGCCATTTTTGACCTTGGATTCCAAGTCAGAAATGCTTTGGCTGTATGCGCGGCTAATGTCGCGCTCGAATACTTGGCGGTAAGCTGCTTTGATTACTTCTATCTTTTCGGCCGACGACAGACCGGTTTTCATGACGAATTTCGATCGCCGCTCGGCTGCGTTGAAGTAGATTTGAGGCAGTTGCAGCCCTTGCTGGTCGTTGCTTTCGCGCTGCCGCACCTTGTCTGAAGGTGTGGGAGCTTTGAATTCGGTAATTGCTACGTCGAAATACTGTCCGACGATCGCGCTTGCCTCTGCATTGTTTCGGAAATAGCCCAAAGATGCTGCCTTCATTTCCTGCATTGCCACAATTGTGGCCGCCGAAGAGCAAGCATTTTCGATGATTTCCCGCAATCCGCGCACGTTCACCGAAATAATGTTCGGGTCGCCAGCGACAATTGCGTAGGTGATGTAGCGCAAAAACCAGCTCAAGTCGCGCAGAGATTTGGTCATGTTGCCCGGGCCGTAGCGCGAGACATTGATCGGCTGAAATCCTGCAGGGATTGGGCCGCTGTAGCCGCCACCGTTGCCAGAAAATAGATTTCCCAGCCCCAAGAAACCACCGCCACCGCCGTTGCCACCAGCGCGGCTTTCTACGTAGGTGACATTTCCCAGTTTCATGCCTTCAGAGACATTCGCCGTACCGCCGCGAGCCGCGCCTGCTACAGCCATCGCAGGTTCTTGTGGTCTTTCCAAAAATGCCAGCGGGGAACCGCCGGTAAAAATCCGGTTGGCTGCGCGGGATACTATCAGTTCCGAGTTTTGGGTCAGCGTCGCAGAGATATCGATCCGAAGAGCCCCTGAACTGAAATAACTTGCCAGTTCGCTGAGTTCGCCCCGCTGTAGAAAGCGGTCTTGCTGTTCTGCTTGCGAAATTGTTGCGACCGGTACAGTTTGATATAGTTGCGGACGCGCAACCGAGCTTCCACCACTTGCTTTTACAGTCATTAGACTCCTTAGCTCCCTATCCAAATAGTTGCAGCATTTAACCAGACTAACCTTGCCTTCTGATGCAGGTCAAAGTAGGTATTTTTGCTTTGTTTACTTTTTGCCTTTACCTGTCACGAGGTTCGGGCGCGCTTACTTTCTTAGATTAAAATGTTTTGGTTTCATCTTTCTGCCTGCGGGGAAATGTCCGATCCGAAGGCAGGCACGGGGTACTCCCTCCGCTGCGATCCGCCGGTATACCCGTGGAAAAAAAGACTCGGCAGGAGAGTTGCCTTTGGGGAATTGCAGCCAGTGCCTTGAATTAAAGGAAAAGAAAATCAAAAATTTTCTTCTGCCTGTTTCGGGGCTTTTGACTTTCTGCTGAAAGACGCCTCCGCTTTACCCGACAGTTCAGCGGTGGGTTATTGACAGTCCTTGTTTGTGAAAAAGCCTGTCGAGATTTATTGTATAGATTTAAGAGAGCTTATATGAGAAAAAATGATAAGTTTTATTACGCAGAAGCTGTCAGGGCTTGGCTATCAGGGGTTAGTCGATCGCCAGATCCCTCTGTTTGAGGCTTGCCCAACGCCAGCGAAGCGACAATTTTGTTGCGAGTAACGCAGCAACAGAAGTGCATGGCCTAGCGCTGTTACCCCGTAGCTACTGACAACCAATCTCAAAACTCACGCCCTATTACCTCACCTATGGATACTACGCCTGATATCAGCGCTGCCGTGCGGCGGCTTTACGATACTTTCCCTTTCCCGCCCGATCCTTTGTCAGATGAACCGCCCCCTGGGTACAACTGGCGCTGGAGTTGGCCTGATGCTTACAATTTTTGCACGGGGCAAAAGCCGCCAAAACTGGATATTCGGATTTTAGATGCTGGCTGCGGCACTGGTTCGAGCACCGATTATCTGATTCACCTCAATCCTGAAGCTTCGGTGACGGCGATCGACCTGAGTGAAGGTGCTTTGAAAGTAGCACAAGAACGCTGTCGGCGATCGGGGGCGCGCGAAGCTGATTTTCGCCACCTCAGCTTGTACGATGCCGCCGAGTTAGAGGGCGAGTTTGATTTGATTAACTGCGTGGGCGTGCTGCACCACTTACCCGATCCGATCCGGGGCATTCAAGCGCTGGCGGCGAAGTTGGCGGAGGGCGGTTTGATGCACATTTTTGTGTATGCTGAGCTCGGACGCTGGGAAATTCAACTCATGCAAAGGGCGATCGCACTTCTCCAAGGCCCGCAAAAAGGTGACTATCCCGATGGTGTGAAAGTCGGTCGTCAAATCTTTGCTTCCTTACCAGAAAACAACCGTCTTGTCAAGTACGAAAAACAGCGTTGGGCAGGAGAAAATCAGCGGGACGAATGTTTTGCTGATATGTACGTTCACCCGCAGGAAATTGACTACAATATTGAGACTTTGTTCGAGTTAATTGATGCTTCGGGATTGGAATTTATTGCTTTTTCAAATCCGGGATATTGGCAGTTAGAAAGACTTTTGGGGAAAGCGCCGGAATTGATAGAAAGAGCTCAGGGTTTGACGGAACGGGAGCTTTATCGATTAATTGAATTGTTGGATACGGAAATCACTCATTACGAGTTTTTCTTGGGCAAAAAGCCTGTTAATAAAATTGATTGGTCGGACGATAAGGCACTTTTGGCGGCAATTCCAGAGTTGAGTAGTTGTATGCACGGTTGGCCTAGTCAACAAGTGTTTGATTGCAACTATCAATTAATCAATTTGTCAAGTGCGGAATTTGAGTTTTTGCAAGGTTGTGTACCCCCTTATCAAGGGGGGGAGAAAGAGGGAACTTCGCCAGGGCAAGGTAAAGGAGAGAAGACTGTTGGGGAGATTTTAGGGAATGTGGAGATGGGATTGGATGAAGTGCGATCGATCTTATCAAAACAGCTCATTTTGCTAACACCGGGTAAAATGTAATTAGTAGGGCGCGTTAGTTCGCATGATTGTCGCTTAAAATCGACAATCTACGAACTGACGCACCTCACAAATTTCAGTTACTAACTTCTACTAACTTCGGGTAATTGTGAACAATGATGAACTTAAAGGCGTTTTTGACCAACAAGCCTCGATATACGATAAGCAATGGACAAGAATGGCGCCAATCAACAATGGTTTGTACTTTCTTCTAGAGTCCGTTTTTGCTGAGTTGCCATCAGAAGCTCGGGTTCTCTGCGTTGGGGTTGGAACGGGGAAAGAGTTGATCCACTTAGCCAAAAGATTTCCCGGGTGGCGCTTTACTGCGGTAGAGCCATCAGGTGCTATGCTCGATGTTTGTCGCCACCAAGTTGAAGAGGTGGGATTTACCTCTCGATGCTATTTTCACGAGGGCTATCTTGATTCACTACCTGTCGAGGAGATGCATGATGCGGCAACCTGCTTTCTGGTGTCTCAGTTTATTCTAGAACAAAAAGCTCGCTCAGATTTTTTTCAGCAAATTGCTAATAGGCTTCAGCCAGATGGAATACTGGCGAGCTCGGATTTGTCGTCTGAAGTGGATTCAGAAAATTATGATGCGATCCTTGGTGTATGGCAGAAAGTGATGGCAACATCAGATGTTTCTCCTAAAGGGCTAAGTCAAATGAAGGCTGCGTATGCTAAAGACGTAGCGGTTCTGCCACCAACTGCGGTCGCATCTATCATTAAGTCTGGAGGCTTTGAGGTACCAGTACAATTTTTTCAGGCAGGGTTAATTCACGCATGGTTTGCCAAACGTGATTCAGGCAATGTCGCCTAACAAAGCGTTCCAATTCACTCCGGCTTTAATGGCCTCCGCCGGACAGTAATTAGTAGGGTTCGTCAGTTCGCATAATGCCCGCTAAAAATCGACAATCTACGAACTGACGCACCTCGCAAATTTAAGTGACTCACTTCGGGTAATATCAAATATAAAACAAGTAAAGTTACCCATAACCTAGAAAACTAAACTGAGCTGTCCGCGCAGAGTTTAATACTTGTAAAATAAAGATAACGTAATTATTTAATGGCGTTGCTGAATTGATGTATGATATAGCGATCGAGAGCAAAGTTGACGAAAAACAATGAACAGCAAATTAGAGTC
>NZ_JAUBQE010000053.1:0-60363 GCF_036701115.1 Microcoleus sp. Pol1C5
AACTTATGTTGAGCGTGGGCGGGCAATAGCGCGCTCGAACTTTTTTGAGTTTTTTGGACTTATTCAGCAAGCCCTAAATATTGCTCACTTTCCGCTTGCAATACCTCTTGTAAATCTTCGAGCTTGGTTTCGATTTTCGAGGAATCGAGATGCGCTTCATAAAACCGACAAGCACCGTATCCCAGCGCGTAAATCATTGTCGCACTGGCGCTAGCATTAATTACCGCACCCGCCAAGGGAATATTGCTGACAAGGGTAACTCCAGCTTCGATCGCTAAATTGCTCCCCAAGGATAAACCGAAAATAGCGACAACTTCTTTTTTGCGATCGCTCGATTGCAAATCCATTCCATAGGCGGCAGCTATTTGATAAACCAACTCGGCGGATAACGCCGTCATTGCAGCTAAATCCATGCCAGCAAATGCCAAAGCTGCGCCCGGAACTAAACTGCTAACCAAGCCACTTCCTGCCGCTAGCAAGGCTTTTTCCACCATTAAGCGATGTGCGATTTCTTGAGGTTTCTCGTGAGGATATTGGCGCTGCAACTCTCGAACTTGCGCCTCGGCATTCACGACATCAACTTTATCGATCGCACTGACTAACCAATCAATTTTGAAATTTTCAGTGAGTTTTTTCAGGATAGGACTTTGGGAAATCAAACCAAAAGCTGAACCAAAAAAATTGGGAAATTGGAGTGCTGCACTTCCGGCATTGCCTACCGCATTACCAACCGCACTCGCGGTATTAACAACAATCTCACCTCCAGCACTGCTTGCTGCATTCCCCACCGCACTCGCAGTATTAACAATCGCACTTCCGGCATTGCCTAGCGCACTCGCGGTATTAACAACAATCGCATCTCCAGCACTGCCTGCTGCATTCCCCACCACACTCGCAGTATTAACAATCGCACTTCCGGCATTGCCTACCGCACTCCCTACCGCACTCGCCGTTGCAGAGACGGCTCCGAAAACGGAACCGAACCAATTGGATTTATCCCCTGGTTCAACCTGCACCTCCGATTCGGATATATCGTTCGTTTCGGATACTTCGGTTGCTGAGAGAACTTCTTCTGAGTGAGTGCTGTCTATTTTCCTTTCGTTGCTATCTAGCATGGGTTTACTGTGGGTTGAGATTTTCAATGCAGCTTTTTCAGCAATGCGTTGGATTGACACTCCCCCCTAGCATACAGATGGGGATTCGTTTCCTGGTAATAGTGCCGTGCGATCGTCCTGCTGGCGATTTTTCGTCTTTTGCAATGCCAGCAGGACGCTCCCCATCCCTCATCTTTCAACCATTAAACCATGACCGAAGACATCAATTCATCTGTCATTTCAAAATTCGCCGTCACACTTTGCACGTCGTCCAAATCTTCCAGTGCATCCATTAACTTAAGGAGCGATCGAGCTTTTTCAGGAGTGTCTATTTCCACTGTATTGCTGGGAATCCAGCGAGTTTCCGACTGCAAAACTGCAAATTTTTTTTGTTTCAAAACATCAGCTAACTGTTCCAAATTAGCCACGCTTGTAAATACCTCTGCACCTTCAGTATCCTCATCAATTAATATCAAATCATAAGATTCCGCAGCCGCCTCTAGCGACGCTTCAAACAATTGTTCCTCATCAATCGGGCCGCGTACAGTACAAACTCCTTTGTGGTCGAACATCCAGCCCACACAACCTGTTTCGCCCAAGTTGCCGCCATTTTTAGTAAAAGCTTCTCGCAAGTCAGCCGCGGTGCGGTTGCGATTGTCTGTCAGCGCTTCAATCAGAATAGCAACTCCGCCAACGCCGTAACCTTCGTAGCGAATAGCTTCTAAATCCGAACTTCCCCCGGCTAAGCCAGCACCTTTGGCGATCGCCCTTTCTATGTTTTCATTAGGAATACTCGCCGCCTTCGCTTTTTCTATAGCCGTCCGCAGTTGAAAATTCCCAGCGGGATCTGGAACTCCGCTGCGGGCCGCGACAATAATTTCGCGAGATATTCTAGCAAAAACCTTGCCTTTAACGGCATCAACTCTAGCTTTTTGGCGTTTAATATTCGCCCACTTACTGTGTCCAGCCATACCTATTTTAGATTTTCGATTTAAAATGTGCGATCGAGATTAAACAATAACACCCAGATTCGGACTAATCAGATTAATGTAGGGTGCACCTCGGCGCACCTTACACACATAGCATAAAATGCGATTTTTCGCACGAATCTCAACTTTAATTAAACCGGATCACGGTTTCAGAGTCAGTCAGGTGAGAAGTATCGCCATTAAGTGCGATCGACCATTCTCCCTCACCCTGCACCACTTTCACCAAACAGCACAAAGAAGCGTTAATTTCCGTTTCAGCACAGCCCGCCAGCCCGATCGCAGTTCCTAAAACCGACGCACCGTGACCTACCAATAACATATCTTCGGGGAACTCAGCCGCGAGGCGTTTAGCCGTTTCCCCCGCCCTTTTGAGACAAGCTTCCCCAGTTTCGGGATAATTAGCAATACCGCCTTTGTAGGAAGCATCAATCCTGGGAAAACGCCTGCACAAAGCTTCGACGGACTCAGTTTCCGGCATTTCTGTCATCCATTCCGGATTCAGCCATTCGCACAGTCCCCACTCTAATTTAATTGACAAATTAAGAGCTTCGGCCGCATGATTTGCTGTTTGGACTGTTCGCAGAAAAGGGGAAGCAAAAATATGAGAAATTCCTTCACCTTTGAGGCGATTAGCGAGTTGTTTGGCTTGAACGTGACCGTCTTCGGAAAGGTGGGGATCGTAGCGGCGTTCTGCGCTGAGAAACCAGTCGGGGTTAACGAAGTCGATGCGGTTTCCGTGTCGTGCGATCCAGACTGTTTGTGGCATGAGTTGGTTTGAATTTGGCTTCTTGATGTAATATTATATCAAAGATGCTGATTAGGGAGCTTTATGAAATTCGAGTGGGATGAAAACAAGGCTGCAGTAAATTTGTCCCAGAATGGCATCTCATTTTAGGAAGCCAGAACGGTTTGTGACCATCCCCTCTACGTCGATTTCTCAGCTCCGGATCGCTCTGATGAAGAAGCTCGCTATATTATTGTTGGAGACTCCTAGCAATGTAATTTATTGATAGTCTCGTATACAGAAAAAGCAGATTTTTTTCCTATGATTAGCGCCCTAAAAGTAACACGAGTGGACGATAAGTTTATGAATAAGGATGAAACAGGGATGGACGATGATCTGCGGTCGGAATATGATTTGAGGAAGTTGCGTGTAAGAAGGGTAGGCTCTGGACGAAAGACCTTTGGTGGTGTAAATATTCGTTTAGAACCGGATGTTGCAGAGATGTTTCCCGATTCTGAAGCTGTAAATAAAGCTCTGCGGTTTTTGATTAGAATTACTGGAGAAATTGACACAGCAAACGAGTTTCAACCCGTCGGTGAAGAAGAAACGATCGCCAAGAGTCTCGCAGCCTTGCAAGATTACCAGACAAACAAGACGGGCATGGGGCACGATCGGGTTAAGCAATGGGCAGATAGTCTAGGGAGCGATCGCGAATTGCCATGCCCTCAGTAATTTGGACGCGCCCAGCCCTAACAGCACTTTCTTATCAAAATTAATTATGCACATTACTGATAGCGATCGCGCTACCATTCGCTCAGTCGTAGAACAGCAACTGCAAGCATTTCAAAAAGACGATGCTGCTGGGGCTTTTTCCTTTGCCAGTCCCGGAATTCAGCAGCAGTTTCGCACAGCCGAAAACTTTATGCACATGGTAAAAATTGCCTATGAAGCTGTTTACCGTCCGCGATCGGTATTATTTGAAAACCTCGCCACTGTAGAAGGAATTCCCGCTCAGCCGGTGCTGTTGCTGGACTCGGAAGGCATCCCAATCCGAGCCATTTATCTCATGGAAAAACAGTTTGATAATAGTTGGCGAATTAATGGCTGTTATTTGGTTTCCATAACAGCCTAATAAATTAGGCTTACTTTTATGCTGAGCTTTTGTTGCTAACTCGCAGCATCTTATTCCCGCCTTTTTGAAACTCATAAGGAGCCTCTTGAATTTCTACACTAAAATTTCTCTTTTTCAATTCTGTGATAATCGGATTTAAGTGATCGGATTCCTCACCGCTAAAACTCTGCAATAGAGGGAATACCCGGACTTCCTTCGCAACCCGACACATTTCTGTAATTGCTTCCAGATGAAATTCTTCGGACAGCAGGTGAGAATAAGCAAATAAGAAATGGCTGCACAAAGCTAAATCGAATTTACCGTTCTCGAAAGGCAAAACTGGCAGCTCAGCATTAATGTATCGGCCTTGCTGCAAGCCTGATGGAAAATCTTCTAAAAATTCCTGCATCGCCTTCATTCGCACTTCGCCTAGCTGGTACGGCGATTCAAAATTGTTCCACAGATAGCCGTCTAAATTGGCTTTAACACCGTCAATCACAGTTTGATATGTTTCTTGGATGCGATCGCCAATTTCCACCGCAGTAAACTGATACACTGGATCGCAAGAAATTACCTTTTTACCTTGGCGAGTCATTTCGGCATTGAAACTCGCCGGGCCGCCCGCACAATCAAGAATTTCTAGCTTGAGGTCACTTGATGTCAAGCTAAACATTCCTATGTATTCATCCAAGCAGCGTCCCCAGGGAATTACTTTATCCAATTTTAGTGACACTTGTCTTTGTCCCGCAGATAGAATTATCTCATATTTTACCTCAAATCAGGGTGGTTTTTTCCTATCTCCTTTCTGTGGCGGGTTGATTTGTATTCCGGGTTATGTATGAAGAATTTTTCTCAAACGAGATCGTAATCCTGAGAACAGTTGGCGGGCTTTACACTTTCTTTACACACAAGGGGCAAAATAGTTAAGTGCGATCGCACAATTTTTATGTTTCCACCTGTGGATTTTGCAGCGAAGCGAGGCTACACTGGACAGCAGGGAAAATAAACTAAAATCCACTAGCTAAATCGCTCTTGTTCATTGGCAGGCTGCAACCAGGGAAGAAAGATGAAACATACCGTTCAAACCGCTACAAGTCTGAGTTTGTCAGCACTCCTGGTGCTATTGAGTTCGCTGCCCAGTATCGCTCAGTTGCCTGCCGTCAGAAATCCTGTGCCTGCTAGGAACCCAAACCAACCGAGAGTACCGCCTCCGCCACCTGCGGGTTCGAGTTTGCCGGCGAGTGGCAATTCAGGTTCGCTGACACCAGAAGCAGCTTATACTTTAGGCCCGGGCGATCGCATTGCTTTAGATATCTTCGGCGTTCCTGAATTCAGCAAGGAATATCAAGTGTTAGTTGACGGGACGCTCAATTTGCCCATCATTCGCAGCGTATCAATTCAAGGGTTGACCCTGCAACAAGCCGCTAATGTGATTACCCAGCGATACGAACCTTTCATCAATGTTCCCGTTGTTACCGTGACAGTGATCGTCGCTCGCCCCCTAAATATAGGTCTGGCGGGTGAAGTTACTCGCCCCGGTTCCTACAAGATTAATCCCACTAGAGAAGGAGGAGGAGTAAAATTCCCGACTTTGATGGAAATGCTGCAACTTGCACAAGGGGTGACATCAGCAGGAGATATGCGAAATGTCCAAATTCGTCGTCCCCGCAGAGGCGGGCCGGAGCAAGTTACTAATGTTGATTTGCAGGATTTTTTAGACACGGGAAATTTGCGTCAAGATGTCACCATTCGAGATGGAGATACAATTTTTGTACCCACAGCAAGGGCTCTGAATACTCAAGAAGTTCGTCAAAGAGCCAGTGCTAATTTTTCCGCTGATATTACTAAACCAATTGGCGTGGTAATTGTCGGGGAAGTAAACCGGCCGGGGCCTTATACTGTATTTGCTTCGGATGTGCGATCGAGCAACCAACAAACCGAGTTGAGTTTTGTATCTATCGACCAACAGCAAGGAGCAGTTGTAGGCTTACCAACAATAACTAGAGCACTGAAAATTGCTGGTGGTATCACTACAGAAGCTGACATTCGCCGCGTGCAAATCCGCCGTCGAGTCAGAGGTGGCAATGAACAAACTATCATGGTAAATCTGTGGGATTTGCTGCAAAAAGGCGACGCCACTCAAGATATTTTGCTGCAAGAAGGAGATAGCGTAATTATCCCGACTGCGGCTACTGTAGACTTAGCTGAAGTTTCTCAAGTCGCAAATAGCAGTTTTTCTCCGAACGCGATTAGCATCAATATTGTAGGAGAAGTAATTAGGCCTGGGGCTTTGCAGGTGCGGCCTAGTACATCCCTGCACCAAGCTTTGCTGACCGCAGGCAGTTTCAATCAATTGCGGGCTAAAAAAGACAAGGTAGAACTATTGCGTTTGAACCCCAACGGTACTGTTTCTCGCCGCACGATCGAGGTGGATTTTGCTCAAGGGTTGAATCCTAATAATAACCCCACTCTCCGCAACGACGATGTGATTCTGGTAGCGCGATCGGGCTATGCTAGGGTAGGAGACAATATCAACAGTTTCTTGCAGCCAATAACAGGAGTTGCAAGTGGGGTCAGCGCTGTTAGTGGCGTTCTTACTGGGTTTCAAGCAACTATCAACGCTTTTCAAAACTTATTTTTGGGAGGAGATTTCGAGCGGCGAAATCAGCTCAGACAGATCCGCGAACAACGTCAAGACAGACAAGAGCAACGTGAAGACAGACTGCTAGAAAGAGAGCTACAACGTCAAGATAGATTGCAGGAAGCAGAAGACAGAAGACTGCAACTTGAAGACAGACAGCGACAAATCGATCTGCAAAATCAGCAGCTTCAGATTCAACAGCAGCAACTTCAGCTCCAAAATCAGCAGCCGCAGCAAATGCAGCCACAAACTACGACAACTACTCCTTGATATCTAGTCAGGTAAAATAACCCTTATAAGTTTGTAGTGAGGACTTCAGTCCTCCCTGCAACAAAATTGATTAGGGTCGTTGAGTTCAAAACACACGATTCAAGTCAGGAAGGAATTTAAAGTAATAATTTAAACACATATTATCTCATAAAAATTGCGAGTTGTTAATAGACCATTCAAAATATTTAACACAACTTTTCTGTATATATCTAAACCTTTAGCATTGAGGTGAACACCGTCAATTGTTAAATCTGCATTGAGAGCTTGTTCCTTAAACAATGCTTGTATGCCGCGAGATTCAACAGTCACATTTTCAGCGGCTGCTACTCGATTGATGAGACCATTGATTTCGTCAACTCTAGCAATTGTTCCTGCTAATTTAGGATTGTAGCTGGCGGCAAGAGTTGAGTAAAAAGCAGGAATCAGAATAATTTGTTTTGTTCCGATCGATCGCATCACGGCGATCGCCTCTTTTAAATTACTGACAAACTGCTCATCGCTAATGCCGTACATAGCATCATTTGTGCCGATCGCCACAATCGCTTTTTCGCAGGTAAATCGAAGCGGCACTACAAGTTTAAGCTGTTCTAGCAGCGAGACTGAACTCATCCCTCCGATCGCAAAATTAAAATTTTCTGCTCCAAAAGAGTCTCCCAGAGCCGAGGAAATAGAATCGCCCCACACACAACCTTGATATTGCCGATCTTTAATTTGTTGTAGCTGATTGTACACAGCAACTTGCCACCACAGCGCAGAACTAACTGTATCACCCGAAGGTTGCGGGTTAGCTAACACCAGAAAGGGGATATACGCCGATAAAAACAAAGCCAACAGGACGGAAATAACCTAAATTTAACTTTCATAAAACTTGCTACTCTTGCTGCTAGCATAGTTTATGCTATTCCTTTAACCAACAGTCAGGATTTATGCAAATTTAGCGAAATTGCGATCGTCTTTTCATGATAATTAATCAATCTTTCGCCCCCAACAACTCCTGCTGCAAAACCTGATTTAATTTGCCGCTGCGAAACCCCTCCAAATCCAAAGTTGCGTACATAAAACCAAACTCCTGAAACACCGCCACCAATGCAGGCAAATCCGTATTTAGCACAAACTCCCGAATCTCCTCTGCCGGTAACTCAATGCGCGCCGTATCTCCGTCCGATCGCACTCGCAAATTTTTCAGTCCCAACTGCCGCAAATACCGTTCGGCGCGCCCCACTCTTTGCAACTTTCCAACTGTAATTTCTTCGCCGTAAGGAAAGCGCGAACTCAGACAAGGTTGAGCAGGTTTGTCCCACCAAGGCAAATCCAATTCTTTTGCCAACTGCCGCACTTCAAATTTAGTGATTCCTACTTCTGCTAAGGGCGATCGCGCGCCGCGTTCCTTTGCCGCCTGAATCCCCGGACGGTAATCCTTTAAATCGTCAGCATTCACCCCATCCACCACGTAAGGATAACCCTTTGCTAGTGCTAGCGGTTTCAAAGTATCGTGCAGTTCGCTTTTGCAGAAATAGCAGCGGTTAACCGGGTTGGAAGTGTAATTTGGATTTGCCATTTCCTGAGTTTCTACTTCCTGGTGGGCAATGCCAATTTCTGCTGCTTGAATGCGCGCATCTTCTAAATCTTCTGGCAATAAAGACGGGGAAACTGCTGTCACTGCCAAAGCGCGATCGCCCAACACATCAAAAGCGATTTTTGCCACCAAAGTGCTGTCAATTCCGCCGGAGTAGGCAATCAAAGCCCGTTCCATTTGTGCGAAAATATCTTTTAATCGTTCGAGTTTTTCCACTAACATAATTTCAATTATTGTTACTGCTAAGCTATCGCAATCTAATTTCCAGGGTGATTTCTCTTGAACATCTTTAGGACTTACGCACGATTGTTTAGAAACGGTTTTTTTTACGAAAAGACGCGTTGTAGACCGCAGATTCGGTACAAAACCCGGTTTCTGGGCCCCGATGCGTAAGTCCCGATCTTGTGGGGAGGGCAGAAAAGCCCGCCCAAAGGTACTATTTAAATACAGAACAGCTTATTCGGGATCAATTAAAAGTTTGAGTTTTAGTCGAGATTTATGAGCGATCGCCTCCTTGATATTTTAGCGTGATAATTTGATAGATATACTCAAACTTTTGAAAGTAGGGCAGGCGCGTTTTAAAATTCCCTACGGGAAAATATGGCGATCGCAATTGACAACAGCAGCACCACATACAGCAAACCGTAGCCAGCATCTGTAATCAAACCTGCCAAGTAAGGAACTTGTCCGTAAACAGCATCGTTTCTCAAATTAAATCTGGCTAAATCCGGCAAAACCAGATATAGTCCCATCATCAGTTGTTCAAGGCCAGGATTTTTAGTTAACTTGCCCAAAGCAACTAAATCCCGCGTCGAATGTCCCATTAAATAAACGCCAAATGTCAGTAAAGTTGCCAGCAGCGAACTGCTAAAAACCCCAAATAAAATCCCGACACCGGCCATGAGACACAGCTCAAACCAGACAAACAACGAAGCGATTAAAATGCTTTCCAAAGGGAAAGGAATGTGGCTCAAACTCAGAATAGCCAGATAGATAACAGTCATTGCTGCTACAAGCACCGCCAGCACCGCCGACAGCCCTAAGTGCTTGCCCACAATTAACTCCGCCCGACTTATCGGTTTAGCAACTAACAGATAAACAGTCCGTTTTTCAATTTCTTTGTTGACCAGTCCGGTAGCCACAAAGACTGTGGCAATTAGACCGAGGAGGCTCATAGCAGCCAAACCGATATCTAAGATAATTTTCTTTTCGGTTGTCGCCGCCAATTCCGGTATCAACCGTACCGATGCGCCCATCAACAGAGCAAAAATAATAATTAAGTAAAAGATGCGATCGCGAATTACTTCCCAAAATACATTGGTTGCGACTGTCAAGATTCTTCTCAAATTCATCTAGTTATTAACCCGCTGAAAACTTTCGCCATACTTTAGTGTAAGGAAGAAGGAAGAAGGAAGAAAGCTCTTTGGCTTCGCTCAGAGTAAAAAGAAGGAAGAGGGAAGAGGGAAGAAAGAGGATTTTTTCCATCTCAGGCTCTCAGACGCTCCGACTCTCAGACTCTCTCACTCTCCCGCTATACCGATCGCAATTAGTTAACAGAGACAGAATCAAACTTGACTGTCCCCCGCCGTTCCATCTTTTCGCTGTCCGGGTTGAGAGCGTTTGATTGCACCGCAGGTTACAGTCGCCCTATTGGCTACGGCGAACACCTCGCAAGATTTGGTAAACGAATATATTTCCGGTCTAAAAACCAATCCCAGCCAAGTTGCCTGCATCTCTAACTGATAGCGGGACTCTCCTTGGACGATCGAAGTTTTGACATCCCACCTCGCATCTTCTGCGACTACCCCAGTTGTTTTTAAGGCTTGATTCCGCAGAAAAAATCGCTCGTTGTCAATATCTATTAACATTTGCTCTACTTGCGCCCACGGTTTTGTGCGGGCTTCATTTCGCAGGTATCGCTCCATTTCATTGAGGATAACAACTCCTCTGGAACGATTAATAGTTGGCTGTTGAAATGTCACCACATAATCGCTTTGCCTCAAATCCTGGGATAAAACGCTCGGGTACTGTCGTATCCAACCTTGAATTAAAAAGTGAAAAGCAAACCAACATGAAAACAGCAGGTGAACTAGAGTAATTATCAAAAACTGAGGGCGCACCAATGACCTGATACCTTCCCGTTTTGACTCGCTATTCCAAATCTCTATTGTCGCCAGAACTACTACTGCTATAAGTGGGCCGGATATCCATGCTATTTCCTTCCTATCCGACGGCAATCTTACCAGCAACCACAAGCCAATTAAGATGCTTGTCACCCACGGACTCAGACTTACTCCTTTAATCACAAAAGGTTGCTGACTGGTCAGCAAACCCATTGAAAGTGTAAAAAATAACCAGCTCATATCAAAAAGAAGAGTTCTCGTCCGCCAGTCAGTGACTGCCGCCACTGTCAGCAAAGCTAAAAAGATGCTGAGCAGTAAAGGAGTCTTCCAGTGGACAACTTTAGGCGGAATCATCGCCTTTTGGATTTTTTTATTGGTTTCCCAAAGGTTGTTCGTCAGTTTAGTGATTTGCTGAGTGACATCCAAAAATTGCTTCATCATAAATTTCAATAGACGCTTTGCAAAAACAACACGGTTAAAATAACGACATTGCTAACAATGTGAGCGATTAAAATTCCCCCAAATTGGGTAGTTACTTGAAAAGTTCTTTTGGGAGCACGGCGGGTGAGGGTTGGCGGTCCTAAAAACTGAGGTTTGGAAGCTTTTTTATTGCCAGAAACCATGTTCTCTATGAATTCTAATCCCTGCCATTTAGCTAGAAAAGTTACTGCTAATACTGAGAGTGCTATCATAGTTATTGGAGCGTAAACATTATCCGCACGTCCTAATAAAATATAACCGATAAGCTGTTCCCGCAATTCTTTGCTAAGAACGCTTTCAATACCGAAGAAAACTAACCAGCCTACGCAAGTGCAAGATAGATTGAGGATGGCTGTATATTCAATGCTGGTTTTGGGGCCGAGTTTAAGTAGTTTTTGCAAAAACCACGATTCGATCGCGATCGCCAAAAACATAATTAAAATTTGCACCAAAACAGTTCGAAATGGGAAAACACTCGCAATCATAAGCCTTTAGGTATATCAGTCCGTGTTAGATTTTAATTGTACAGCACAAGCGGAATAATCTTAACCGGAGGTTTGAGTCCCTGATTGCGTTAAATCGTTGCTTAAAAGATTGGGGGTTAGAACTTATCGTATAATCTGTTGAGATCCGCCAACAGAATGGAAAAATTAAACATTCAAGGCGCGCGATCGAATACCCACCCCGATACAGACTCAAACAACTGCTGATTATGGTAAGGAATGGCATTGGTATTCGGACAGCCTCATCCCGATCGGAACGCGCAGCGGGTCAGATTCACGTCTACGACGGCGCTGGTAAAGGCAAGTCTCAGGCAGCTTTGGGAGTAGTGTTGCGGTCGATCGGGCTGGGTATCAATTCTGACTCGCCCACGCGAGTCTTGTTGCTGCGCTTTCTCAAAGGCCCCGGCCGCTCCTACGACGAAGACGGGGCAATAGAAGCCTTGCAACGGGCATTTCCCCACTTGATCGACCAAGTGCGTACCGGCAGAGCCGAATATTTTGGGAGCGAAGCAATCACCCGCTTCGATCGCGCCGAAGCTCAGCGAGGCTGGGATATCGCCAAAGGAGCGATCGCCAGCGAGCTCTATTCCGTCGTGGTACTAGACGAACTAAACCCCGTATTGGACTTGGGTTTGCTGCCAGTTGACGAAGTAGTCCAAACCCTCAAAAACAAACCAGAATATTTAGAAGTCATCGCCACAGGCCGAGCGGCCCCGGAAGCTTTGCTGGAGATTGCCGACTTGCATTCAGAAATGAAGCCCCACTATCACCCCGCAGCGGCAGAGCATCATATTTCGGGTATCGAAATATACACCGGAGCGGGCAAAGGCAAGTCTACAAGCGCTTTGGGCAAAGCTTTGCAGGCAATAGGTAGAGGTATCAGTCAAGACCAATCTCACCGGGTGTTAATCGTGCAGTGGCTAAAAGGCGGCACCGGTTATACAGAAGATGCGGCGATCTCCGCTTTGCGCCAAAGCTATCCACAGTTAGTAGACCACCAGCGGTGCGGCCGAGATGCTATAGTTTGGCGGGGGCAACAGCAAGAGCTAGACTGCATAGAAGCAGAACGCGGCTGGGAAATCGCCAAATGTGCGATCGCCAGCGGCTGGTACAAAACGATTATTCTCGACGAACTCAATCCCACAGTAGACTTAGAACTGCTGCCGGTAGAGCCGATCGTCGAAGCCCTGCTACGCAAGCCGCGGGATACAGAAATTATTATCACCGGGCGTTGCCACAAACCCCATGCTTACTTTGACTTGGCAAGCGTACACTCCGAGGTATACTGTCACAAACACTACGGCGATCGGGGCGTAGAACTAAAGCGGGGCGTAGACTTTTAAAGCCCGGAGCGGTACGCAGTTCAATCCGGGTCAGAATTATTAAATGACGACCCTGCCTGGAAAACCGGAAATTGCCACAAAGCCTTGGTACCAAGTAACAAATCTCCCAATTTCCCTTGTCTTCCCGATCACCCAGATCTGCCTTTTTTAATCTTTAATTTCCTCCCCCGGACGCGATCCCCGAGCGCAAATCCAGAGTGGAACATTAAGAATATGAGCCGCGTCTTATGGAGCGTGAGCACCTGAGACAGTGCACCAGGATTATTAAAGGGTGAAGACTTTGAAAATAAAAGCTTACAAGCAAAAAAACCGCGAGGGAGAAAGTCTAGACAGGGTTAACGCCAGTAGGCTAGACTTGCGGCTGGCAAACAGGTTAAACTACAGCGGAATCCAAACATTCGGTGTTCTAGGCAGTGTCTGTAGTCGCACCAGCGATGACCAACAAGTAGAGGAGTGAAGCTTTATGACAACGTTAGATGACAATCCTAATCAACTAGATTTAAACCTTCCGGGACTAGGGCCGGATACAGTATTCGCCGGAGAGGGGGCGGATTTCGTTAGAACTTCCACCCTGGGCGGCAGCTTAATATTTGGCCAAGGCGATAACGATACTCTGATTTCAGTTGGCCCGAACGATACCATATACGGCGGCGACGACGAAGATTCAATCAGATCTCAGCGGACTCCGGCTTTGCTGTTTGGCGACGCAGGCTCGGACACCATAATCGCTGAAGCCCGCGCTACCCTGGCAGGCGGCGAGGGAGAAGACATCCTCCAAGGTACTGTCGAAGCTAACCTGATGTTTGGTAATCAGGGCGCAGATACGATGCTGGGAGGGGCGCAGAGAGGAGATTCCCTCTACGGCGGTAAGGACAATGACGCGATCGGCTTCTTCATCGCAGGCGGTGGCAACAACCTCTCTTTAGACGGTGGTTTGGGTATTGGCTTCGCTGGCAATGAAGGCAGCAACTACTTGCGGGGTGATTTGGGCGACGACTTAGTTGTAGGTATCAATGTAAGAGACAGTCTCTTTGGCGGTAGAGGCAACGACACCCTAAGAGGTGTCGCCAGCAACAGCTACCTGTCGGGCGATCTTGACGACGACATCTTATTCATTACCAACAGTACGCAAAGCAGCCCATTTACTTCCTCGGTCATCACGATCGGAATTGAGAGAACCAGCTTGATTGGTGGTGGCGGCAACGATTCTATCACCGGGGCGATCGGCGAGTTTGGCGGCGGCAGAAACTTCTTTGAAGGCGGCGACGGCAACGACACGATCAACGTTTTTGCCACTTCGGATACTGCGTTGGGAGGTGCAGGCGACGACTTCATCGTGTCCGCGTCGGTGCCGAATGTAATTTCGAGCGTAGGCGCCTCCAGTTCATTCTCAGGCTTCGCGGGTCGCAACTTGCTCGACGGCGGAGTAGGCAATGACACGATCGTCGCTGCCTTCTCCAGCGATACGATGATTGGCGGCGAAGGCAACGACAGCCTGAGCGGTACATTTACTAACGCAGCCGGTGGAGATGGCAACGATACTATCGATGCTACCAGGGCCTTTCTTGCTGGTACTGGTAGTGCTGTGATTACTCTCGAAGGCGGGCTGGGCAACGATCTGTTAATTGGCTACACCAATCCTACTACTGGCAGCAGCTTCACCGTCACCAACCTCATGAACGGTAGCGAGGGAAGTGACACCATCATCTTTGGCAGCGCGCGTGATCGCGTGATCGGCAACTTTGCGGGTAACGACTTCATCTCCTACGCTAGCGGCGTCACCTTTAGCGGCACAGCCGCCAACTTGATTACCGATACCTTAGGCAGCAACTTCATTATTGGTGGCAACGGCACTGATGTGGTCACTACTGGTAACGGCGATGACATCCTGTTCGGCGACTCATTCAATGCTACCGACTCCCTCGGAGGAGCCGGGGACGATACCTTAAATGCCGGTGCCGGAAACGACACCATGCTGGGCGGCTTTGGTCGCGACTATTTGATCGGCGGCGACGGTAACGACTCTCTCGGAGGCGGGCCGGGTCCTGACACGCTGATTGGTGGCAGTGGCAATGACAGCTTCTACTACAACAACTTCGGCGAAGGCGCAGTGGGTACTAACACAGACCAAATCGGCGATTTTACGATAGGCCAAGACAAGTTTATCTTCCAAATCAATGGCTCCAACGGCTTCCCCAACTTGAGGGTAGTGCCAAATACGAATCGAATTTCTTCGCAGGCGTTCTTGGCGATTGAGAGTGGGTCTTACAACAGCAGTTTTGGTCCAGCCGGGGCCGGCCCGACAGAGCCGTTCGTCTTTTATGAAAATTCAACTGGACGACTAGGATTTGACTCTGACGGTTTTGGTGGTTCTGACCCAGGCGTTACACTGGCAGTTCTGAATGGCAGACCGGGCATTACGGCTGCTGACATTACCCTGATTTAATTTGGGTAAAAGTGGGTCGGGTCGATGCTGAAACATCGCCCGCGCCAACTCTCAAAACAAATAGTGCTTTGTTTCGAGCTGGGGATATCCATCCCTGGCTTTTTTATTGGCATTGGGAATTGGCGATCGGGGATTGGGCATTGGGCATTGGGTATTGAAAGGAAGGGCAGATTCACCGATGATCCATTTTCCCACCCATCAATAATGTTGATAAACTAGCCACCCAACTCAAAGACGATATAATTGACATTTGAGTAAAAGTCGATTATCGTAGCAGACTAATATTCTATTTTATTCTTCAAAAACAGTTATTAATAGTGAAACTGTCCAATAGTCATCTAACAGATTTAGGCAATAAAATAGAATAATATTCTTTAAATCATAATCATCAAGAAGGAAAAAATAAAGCTGTTTTGTTTGCCAGTAAGTTAGACATTACCATAAAAAATGCTGAAATGCTCAAACAGGCTTTAAAAAAAGCTGCTATCAACGAAGATGTTGTTATTTAAAAAAACAATAAATACGGAACACATTACAACATGAAATTCTTGCTGAAAACCGAAGTAGATGAATCTCTGATTCTAGCAGCTTGAATCGTCCGCGCAGGTGAAAATTTTCCCATATTAACACGTTGTTATCCCGTAAAAAAGTGAGGTAAAAACAATGAAAACAATTAAAAATCTTGATATTGTTGCTTTAACTGAAGATTTAAAAGCTATCCATTTTGAAACAAAACAAATCATTAAATTATATAAAGGAGAAATAGGAACAGTCGTGGTGGAATTTGATGGCAGTGCTTTGGAGGTAGAATTTTCTCATCAAGGTGACACAACTTATGGAATGGAAACAATTCCCACCACAAAATTAATGCTTTTGCATTATGAATTACTAGAATCTGTAGGGGCGGTTCGCCGATGAATTTTGCCACGCACCAATAATGTTGATAAACCCGCCCCCACCCAACAAACAACCCCGATTAAGCATCGTCGCCCAACCGTTAAATTCAATTAATTCTGAATTTTGGGCTGGGGGGAGGCGGGTTTATGAGATGGTTAGTTTTGGGCAATTATGGTTGGTAAAACCTGCCCCAAGATATTGGTACAAATGATTTAGGCTCATTATAAAAAAATCCCGCAAACATATCGTTTGCGGGATTTAGTAGGCAGGAAACTTGTAGGGAATACAGTTACTAAGCTTTGTCTACAATTTCTTTTGCTTTATCTTTGAGGTCTTCTTTCAGGTGAATTGCTGATGCTTCATCCTGCTTGGCTTGACCTTCTAATTTATCTTTCTGATTGCCTGTAACTTCGCTAGCAGCTTCTTGGATTTTGCCTTCAATATTCTTCGCTGTGGCTTCGACTCTATTTTCAATGCTCATAATTTTATATTCTAACTCTACAAATACTAATATATGATTTTAAAGTTGAGTCTATATCCCTCTTTAGATAGATTTGTTATTACCTTTATTTCTATGTTAAAGGTTCGCTCGGTATTTCCACAAGTTTATTTCTGGAGGAAAAACCGGATTTAATGCCGATCGCCGATTTCGGCACTTTAAACTTTTTCGCCAACAGCACAATTAATTCTTGATTCGCTTTACCATCAACGGGCGGCGACTTGAGATGTATTGTGAGGCTGCCGTCGGGTTGTTCTGCGATGCTTTGCTGTTTGGAATTCGGTTTAACTTTGACTGTGAAAATAGTCACACTTCGACTTTCTCTGAATGTTCGATCTTCGTTCCCAAAACTTTCAGGAATTCAGCCAGCCAGTTAGAATGTGCTGGCCACGCGGGGGCGGTGACTAAATTGCCATCGACTACGGCTTCGGTAACGGGAACTTCTGTATATTTGCCGCCGGCCCGGAGTACGTCAGGGCTGCAAGCGGGGTATGCGGTGCAGCGTTTGCCTTCGAGTACGCCTGCTGCAGTGAGAACCTGTAAGCCGTGACAAATAGATGCGATCGGCTTTTTGCTGTTGGCAAAGTAGCGGGTAATTTGCAGCACTTGTTCGTTGAGGCGGATGTATTCTGGGGCGCGTCCTCCGGGGATAATCAAAGCGTCGTAGTCTGCCGGGTTGATTTCGTCAAAAGTCGCGTTTAAAGTGAAGTTGTGACCGGGTTTTTCGCTGTAGGTTTGATCGCCTTCAAAGTCGTGAATTGCAGTGCGAATTGTTTGACCTGCCACTTTGTCCGGGCAGACGGCGTGGACGGTGTGACCTACCATTTGCAGTGCTTGGAAGGGAACCATTACTTCGTAGTCTTCTACAAAGTCGCCGACTAACATTAAGATTTTTTTGGCTGTCATGTTTCCAACTCCTGTTATTTTGATTTGGTTAAATAGGATTCAAAAAATGCGGGGCAGTTAAAAAGCTTGCCCCGCAAGCTATTCTGGAATCTAGAAACCGTTGCGTCCCCAAATGACCATTGAAATTGAGAAGGAGAACAGAACTAGCACCGAAACCCAACCGAGTGACAAAATATCCATAGCTATTTATTGAACAAACTGTACAAAGTGACTCCAAACCTTATGATAAGTCAATTTGAGCCATTTTTGAAATGAGGGCGCCGTGAAGGATTCGTCAAATTTTAGTGCGGCTGAACGGGTAGAATCTTTGAAGGCAGGGAGCGTTGCTGCTTTGTCTTGTTTGCTTGGTTTTGGGGCGATCGCCCTTGGTAATAGCTTAATTCTAGCGGATAGGTTGGATTCTCTGGCGAGTTTACAGGTAAGGGAAATTGACCTAAATTTTGCCTTCAGAGGGGCGATCGCACTTTTGGGCGGTTTTTTGTTCGGCGTGACTTACCGCTATGCGATTCGCCGAGATGTTAACCCGCAGCTTAAATCTGGTGCGGTGTTGGCTTTTGGGTTGGTGCGGGCTTTTGGACAGTTGGATGCTGGATTGTTTTTTGAACCCGGGAAAAGGCCCGCCCTACAGGAGTTATTGCCGTTTGCGGTTCGCAGCGCCGAGAGCGTGGTATTGTTTGCGATCGCGGGTTTGCTTTTGGATTGGGCGATCGGGCGATCGTGGATTAAGCCCTTTGATTCTTGAGTGCAAAATCTTGCAGCATTTTTAGGAACAGGCAAGATGCCTGTTCCACAAAAGTTCAATTTTATTGTGGGGCGTTGCTCCTAGCCTGCCCAAAAAATACAATTTAGATGCGAAACAGCTTATTTTGCGCTAAACCCGCCCCTAAAGATTTAACACCTCAAATTCTGGATTGCCGTAAACCATCTGTTTATCTACCGCAGACAAAACTTTATTGTTAGCAGCATCAGAAACTAAACACTGACAAACTAGCTGCGCTACATCTGCCCGGTGAATCGTTCCAGAAACTCGACAATCTTCTGTTAAAATACCGTTGCCCGTTGCAGGTTCCGATTTGAGTCCGCCGGGACGAATCACTGTATAAATCATCCCGCTTGCTATCAAATGATTTTCGGCTTTTTCCTTTTCAATTAAAACCGGGCGCAAAGTTTCTAAAGCTTGGGGTGGCAAAGCGCCGACACTATTACCGCTGCCGATGGATGAGACTAAAATAAATTTTTGCACGCCTGCTTTTGCAGCCGCATCAATCAAGTTTTTGTTGCCCAAATAATCGGATTTTTCTCTATCTTTTGGCAAGCTGCCAATTGTGCTGATTACTGCATGAATTGGCTCACCGCCAGCCATCGCCACTTCCATAGCGGCAGCATCCAAAGCATCGCCAGTGACGACTTTGATCCCCATTGCTTCTAATTCTGTGCTGGTTGCGGGCGATCGCAAAAGTGCAGTTACTTGCATCTTTTGTTCTACCAACAACTTCGCGATTTCTAGGCCTACGCCTCGGCTAGCACCCGCTAAAAAAATGTGGAATTTCTCTGTCATATTAATTGCGATTTAATTTGTGCAGAAAGTGGTTTATTTGACTGTAGATTATACAACAATACTCTGTCAATTGGTGAATTAGTTTTTTTATTTAACCGCAGAGAGCGCAGAGGAAGAGAGGGGAATAATTCGCAATTACCGATTCCTAATTTCCAATTTACGTTATATTTTTCTGCCCACCATTACTACCCAAGATTGAGCTTCGCGGGGTAAGCCGGGGGGACGATAGTAGTGATTGACAATTGCAAATCCCGCTTGTTCTAAACAAGGCGCTAAAGTATGATATTCCCATCCGGCAGTATAGCGTTTTCCCGTTGGCCGCTCGTCGTATCCCTCCCAATTTCCCCGGCACATTGACATGACAATTGCACCGTTAACAACTAAGGCTTTGTGCAAATCTTGCAGCACTTTCACCATTTCGTCGCTGGGAACGTGAATCAGGGAAGCATTGGCAAAAATACCGTCAAATTCTCCTTTTGGCAAGTCGAGATTCAGAAAAGATTGCTGCCAAACTTCGCATCCCGATAACTTCTTAGCTATTTCTACAAAAGCCGGAGTTGCATCTAAGCCTACAACTGTGTGTCCTTGGCTCTTGAACGCTACTAAGTCTCGTCCCGGGCCGCATCCTATATCGAGAATTTTACCGGGATTGCGGGGCATAGCAGCGGTCAATGCCTCGCGATTTTGGGATACGTCGTGATGCCAAGTTCCTTCTCGGAAAGATTCGGCAGTTAGCTGGTATTCTGCGATCGTAATTTCTTCGCGTTTGTCCACAATTTCCCCCTCTTGTATGATTTGAGATTTGAGATTTGAGATTTGAGATTTTAGAAGGTAAACCGTAGGGACACTCCAAAACCCCATTGGTGTCCACTTAAGGCTAAAACTCTTGATAAATATCGGTTTTACCCTAGTCTAGATCCCCCTAAATCCCCCTTAAGAAGGGGGACTTTGATCAAACTCTTGTCCCCCCCTTTTTAAGGGGGGCTAGGGGGGATCGAACCCTAATAGTCAAACAGCAGGATGGTACTAAGTTTGACGTTAAGTTGACACGCTTTGGGCACTGCCGTGTCCTACTCTATTTCATCCGATTGACTCCTGGTATAAGAGTTAAACAACCAGGGTTCTTTGTTCGGGTTTGGTAACTGCTGAATCAACTTCTAAGAGAGAACCTTCGGGGGATTCGATCGCAAATCCCGCATCTCGAATCATGTCCCAATCTTGATGGGCAGCTTGTCCGGGAGTTGTCAGATAATCGCCAACAAAGATAGAATTAGCGGGGTAGAGTCCGAGAGGTTGCAGCGATCGCAAATGCACCTCCCGTCCCCCAGCAATCCGAATTTCTTGACTGGGAAGCAAAAATCGGAACAAACAGAGAATTCGCAAACATTGGCGGGGAGTTAACCTGTTCACATCTGCAAATGGCGTCCCGGGAATCGGAATGAAAAAGTTGACCGGCACGCTAGTAACGCCCAACTTGCGAAGCGAAAGCGCTAAATCGATCGCATCATCATCCGATTCGCCCATCCCCAAAATTCCGCCGGAACAAGTTGTGATTCCCGCTGCTTTTACGTGTTCGACAGTTTCAACCCGATCGCCAAAAGTGTGAGTCGTGCAAATGTCCGAGTGATATGATTCGGAAGTATTGAGATTGTGATTTACGCGATCGACTCCAGCTTTAGCCAAACGATGAGTTTGCTCTTCGCTCAACAATCCCAAACAAGCGCAAATTTTTAGGTTATAATTTGCCTTCACAGTCTCGACAGCATCCACAACGCGATCGAAAGTAGATGCGCTAGGTTGGCGGCCCGAAATCACCAAACAAAACGTACCAGCTTTTAAATCTGCTGCGCGTTGGGCGGCATCTAGAATTTTATCCTTAACTAAAAGCGGATATTTCTCAATTTCCGCAGTCGAAATTTTTGACTGAGAACAATAATGGCAATCTTCAGGACAAAGGCCACTTTGAGCGTTTAACAAATAGTGCAGCCTAACTCGGTTTCCCCAGTAGTGGCGGCGCACCCGATAAGCTGCGTTTAGTTGTTCCAGCAAAACCTCATCCGGTGCGCGCAATACGGCTAAAGATTGCTCGCGAGAGAGACATTTGCCCGCCAGCGCCTCGTCAGCCAAATCGTTCCAATTGGGTAAATTCATTACTAAAATTAAAGGGTTTACAGAGTATCCAAAACCTGACGAATCGCCCGATAAATCGATTCGAGTTCATCAGGAGAAATGCAGTAGGGAGGCATCAAGTAAAGCGTATTTCCCAAGGGGCGGAGCAAAAACCCCGCTTCGAGAAATCTGGCTTTCAATACAGGAGCAATGTCATTAAAATAACCGGAAACGCTTTCGGTTTTCACATCCATTGCTGCGATGGTGCCGCAAGTCCGAATCCGTTCGAGTTTAGGATGATTTCTCAGCCATTGATTCAGGTATTGGCGGTGCAATTTTTCCATCCCTTGATACACATTTGGGTTTTGCTCCAAAAGCTCCAAGGATGCTACACTCACCGCACAAGCTAAGGGATTTCCGGTGTAAGAATGACTGTGAAAAAAAGCTTTGTCCGGTTCATCTCGCCAGAAAGCTTGATAAATATCCTCCGATGCCATTGTGACAGCAATTGGCAAACAGCCGCCAGACAATCCTTTAGACAAACACAGGATATCCGGCTTCGTTCCAGATTTAACAGAGGCAAACAGTTCGCCCGTGCGACCAAAACCAGTCATTACTTCATCGTAAATCAACAATACATTAAACTGGCCCGCAAGTTGTGCGAGATCCTGCAAAAACTCAGGGCGGCACATTCGCATTCCCCCGGCACCTTGCACCAAAGGTTCGATAAAAATACCCGCATAGCCGCCCTGCTTTAATAAAAACTCCAATTTCTCCAAACTCGCCGCCTCCTTGCTTTCCACTTCCTCATCGCCATCAAAAGTCGCCGGGAAAGGAACAACATCCCCAGCAAACATTAAAGGTGCAAAAGATTCCCACCACAGCGAACTTCTCCCAGCAGACATCGCGCCCACAGTATCGCCATGATAACCTCCCTCAAAACTAATAAAGCTAGTGCGGTTAGTTTCTCCGAGATTGCGCCAATATTGAAAAGCCATTTTCAGAGCAACTTCAACAGCAGTCGATCCGTTATCAGAAAAGAAAATCCGCGTTAAAGAAGCAGGCGTATGAGTTAGTAGTTTACTCGCGAGTTTCTCGGCAGGTTCGTGAGTAAACCCCGCAAAGATTACGTGTTCTAGCTTTTGGGCTTGTTCGTAAAGAGCCTCCGCCAGAACCGGATGGCTGTGCCCGTGAACAGTCACCCACCAACTAGAAATGCAGTCGAGAATTTGCCGCCCGTCTGCTAATTCCAGCACCGATCCTTTGCCGCGAATTACCTTCATTGGCGGGGCAGCCGTTTTCATTTGCGTGAAGGGCTGCCAAATCGGTGAAGTTGAAGAATTATGTTCCTGATTCGCAGTCATTTTTACCAATCAAACTAATATTAAGTCGTATTTTAATATAGCAAGTTTAACTCACTTATAAACTTTTTATTTTTTCTTATTTCTTCTTCTCTTCCTTCGTGTCCTTAGCGTCTTCGCGGTTCCTTCAAACAAAATCTAGTTTGGTGTTGAGGGCGGCTGCGCTGCAACGTCTGCCGCCATATCACGTATTCCCCGGCGATGGTGAAAATTGTCAGTTACAATTTTCGGCCTTTGAGCAAATAAGTCGTCATAGAGCCTTTGCCTTTAACATTAATTTTACCGCGTTTTTCCAACAAATACTTATCGCACAGCAACTCATAAGTTGATTTGCTAACTTGAATTTTACCAGGAAGTCCCTGAGACTCCATGCGGCTTGCTGTATTCACAGCATCTCCCCACAAATCGTAAATAAACTTTTTAGTGCCGATGACACCTGCTACAACAGGCCCAGTATTAATGCCAATGCGGATATTGAGAGGTTTACCGCATTCGTCGCGGAATTTCATAATTTCTTGCTGCATTTCCAGGGCCATTTCGGCAATAGATTCAGCGTGATTTGTACAGGGAAGTGGCAAACCGCCTGCTACCATATAATTGTCACCTATCGTCTTAATTTTTTCTAAACCGTATTGTTCGCTCAAGCTATCGAAAGATGAAAATATTTTGTTAAGTAATTCGACTAATTCTTCAGGAGATGTGCGCGAAGATATTTCGGTAAAGCCCACAATATCAGCAAACAAAACCGTAACTTCGGCAAATCCGTCCGCAATATTTATCTGACCTTGTTTTAGGCGATCGGCAATCATTACCGGTAATATATTTAGTAATAAACGTTCCGATTTTTCTTGTTCGGCCCGCAATATTTCCTCAGCTTGCTTCCGCTGTGCAATTTCCTTGTATACTCGGTGAAACATTTGATTGAATGCGACCATAAGTTCTCCCAACTCGTCATCGCGCTTGACAGACAGAGAGTAGAAATCAGGTTGTTCTCGATCTTTGCTCAACGCGTCTCCGGCAGCGATCAAGTCATCGCGCAATCTCAAGATAGGTGAAATTACTGTCACCCCTAAAAAAAACATAGTCACAGAAGTGACAAAGGCTGATATAATGATAACTAGAACGGCAATTCGCCCGATAAATGCGTAGAGTTCCGGTTGAACGGTAGAAGCATCGTGGCGAACAATTAAGATGTAATCGCCTCCCAAATGTCGCTCCGTCCAAGCAATATCGTAGCGCTTGCCATCGAACTTGTGACTGTGAACTATACGAGCTTTTTTTAGTTGCTTTAAACTGATTTCTGGGGGTTCGCCAAGTGTATATATTAGCTCACCGTTAGCTTGGTAAATAGATAGTCCTAAAACTACTTGAGAATCCTTAATAATATTTTTTACTTCTTCTTGCAAGAAAGTGCGATCGGAAATATCTTGTTGAAGCAAAAACTCTAGGGAATCAACAGTCGCGCGAGATACCTGTTCCAGTTGACTTAAAAGTTCATTTTCTCGCCGAAAATAAGAGGGAACTAAAATAATTCCCTCTATGACAAGAATGCTAGCAAATACCCACAAAGCTATTTGCCTAGACAAGCGAGATTTGAAAAAACTCAAGAATGATAAAATCCGCGCTGGCATAAAATTTACTATTTTGCAAATTGCTAATGTAGGACATAGGAAAATAAACCCGGTTTCTCGTAATAAATTTTGGGTTTGTCAACAAATCAACTGTGCCGAAACCGGGTTCCTCACATCCTTTGTGTAATTCCTGTAATTGTCAGCAGCCGTTAGTGGCTAACCACTAACGGCTGAGGACTCCGGACTAACTAGCAGACCCCTTAATAATATAATAAACAAATTAAACCGAAACTGCGCTGACTAACCTGCCTGCAAGCAGATAAGTATTCATATCGCCCTTGCCTTTGACGTGGATAATTCCTCTGTCTTTAAACAGATACTTATTTCTCAAGATATCGTAAGTTGATTGTGTGACTTGAATTTCGCCGGCAATCCCGTGGGATTCCATGCGAGCTGCTGTATTGACGGCATCGCCCCAGAGGTCGTAAATAAATTTTTTAGTGCCAATAACCCCCGCAATTGCAGGCCCGGTATTGATGCCGATGCGAATGTTAATTCCTGCATGATGTTTGGCATTAAATTTTGCTAATTCCTCCTGCATATCTAAAGCCATTTCCGCAATGCTTTCGGCGTGGTTGGTGCTGGGGTTGGGCAAACCTCCGACTACCATGTAAGCATCTCCAATTGTTTTGATTTTTTCCAAGCCGTACTTTTCCGTCAAACCATCGAAGGCAGAAAAAATTTCGTTGAGAAACTCGAGCAATTCTTCGGGAGATATTTGTGCTGACAGCACGGTAAAGCCTACGATATCCGCAAACAAAATCGTGACTTCTGCGAACCCGTCAGCAATACTGCTTTGACCATCTTTTAGCTTAGCAGCAATGGACTCGGGTAAAATATTGAGCAGCAGGCGATCGCACTTTTCCTGTTCTTTTACCAATTCTACATTAGTTTCTTGCAATTGTGCCGTGCGTTCCCTGACGCGCTGTTCTAATTGTTTAGCATTTTGGCGCAACCTGCTGATAGATAGAGTTAATCCTGTTACCCCTAAAACTGAAAGTCCTGCTAACAGTAAAAACAGGTATTTCAGTTCGCTGCGAGTATTTTTCGTGATGGTATCGAGAGGTTGAGTAATTTCTAATATCCCCCGTACATCTCCCACTTTCCAGTCTTTTTTGGGACTGTAAGGGTTAGTATTGTGACAGTTAACGCAGCTAGGAGTTAGAATATCTGCCTCGGCATATCGAAATGCTGGCTTGCTGCGAAAATCCTCACGTCGAAAAAAATTTTCTGTGGGATTTTTCATCAAATAGGTAATAGCTTGCCGTTCAAAATCGTCTCGAGCTCCGCCTTCTTTTCGCCGCCAGGGAAACGGGTAGTCGCTGTAGAGACGAACTGATACTTCGGGATTTTTCTTGGTGATATTGTTGCCGAGTTCTATTAAGAAGGTGGCAGGTACGGGAACTGTTACTTTTGTCGGGTTGTAGTCGTGGGTAAAGTTAATTGTTTTAGCGGTGTTAAGAGGATTGACAACATCCGAACTGTAAAGGGTGCGGGCTTCTTTAATAGCTTGGGCATAGAGGGAGGCATTTTGCAGGGCTTGCGATTCAATTAGGGTGGAGGAAAGACGAGACATATGTGCCATCGCTACTCCTACACCTACACAAAATAAAATTGTCACCGCAAGCAGAATTCGCTTGTAAATTAATTGGCTGATGGCAGCCCGACTGCGAGAAATTAACTGGCGCATGGTATCCTCAAATGTGAGGTTGAATCTTTAAGTGATTTTACGCACTACTAACATAACACTGCTTTTTCAGGTCGCTTTGTCGGCGTCGGGCTAAACCCAGACGGCGTAGTGCAAGGGATTGCTTATTGTTATTTACAGCGAGTGTTGGGTTTCTCCGTAAAAGTACGCATAACTTTATAACGGTTTTCAGTTGAGATATCACAGGTAAAAACACGGCAGTGCTGTGTCCCTACTTCACGCACTTATTGCTGTATCTCAGTTAGGATAGCAATTGTAGTCTATGGTTGGCGATCGTGAATTCTGACTCTACTGTCTCACCTACTAACAAGGAAATTTTTCCGGGAGAAGTTTTCGTGAATACTGCTGATTTTGATACCGGCATTCGGCGACTTTTACCTAAATATGACGAAATGCTGGATGTATTAGCAGGCTGCATTGCTAACACAAACCACCGCATTTTAGAGCTCGGCTGCGGTACCGGGGAACTCACGGTAAAAGTTCTCAAACGCTACCCATCTGCGGAAATAGTTGCTGTCGATTACTCGCGGCGAATGCTTGATTTTGCCCGCGCCAAAATAGAGTCGGCAGGATACACAACTCGGTGGACGGGCAGAGAAATGGACTTTGGAGAATGGGCGAACAATCCCAATTTATCCAGCTTGGGCGATAAATTTAATGCTTGCATTTCATCTCTGGCAATACACCATCTTGAGGATGAGATGAAGTTGAAATTGTTTCAACGCATTCGCGAAAGTTTAAATGCTGGTGGGTGTTTTTGGAATGCCGATCCTCTTTTAGCAGAATCAGCAGCAATGAAAGATATTTATCAAGCGGCGCGAGAAGATTGGGCGCGAAATCAGGGGGAAACATTAGCACAAATTCGCGCAAATGTGGGGACGAGTGTCTCTTACGGGTATTCTAATCCCGATCGCCTAGCTACACTTTCGGCACAGTTAGAAATGTTGGTAAAAGCTAGATTTGACACTGTTGCAGTTCCTTGGAAATACTACGGTATGGCAGTGTTTGGGGGATTTGTTAATTGAAAACAGCAGTCCGGGAGGCAGAACTTTTATATGTATGGTGCGCCTGGACGCACCTTATTACTTAAAGAAAGATTGCAGTTAGTATTTTATGTTACTAAGCTCTGCTGGAAAAAATATATAATACTGTCAGGATTTAGGAAACAAAATGACTGCAACTGCGATTCAAAGTATTGACTGGGATGCTTTTTCTTCGGAACTATCGGGAATTGAAATAATTAGCGATCGCGCGCAAGTTGTCAAGCTATCTCAAGACTATTATCACTTCAGTCCAGTTTTGCAACCTCTCTTAAGTGATAAAACAGGAGATTTAGTAGTTCGTCCCGCCAGCGAAGCCGAAGTTTTGCGGATTGCAGCAGCCTGCGTCAAATCCAAAATTCCGCTAACTGTTAGAGGTGCAGGAACGGGCAATTACGGGCAGTGCATTCCCCTCAAGGGCGGCGTCATTTTAGATACCACCAAAATGCACAGTATCCGCTGGATAAAACCGGGTTTAGCTTGCGTAGAACCCGGGGTGAAAATGTCGGTTTTCGACAAACAAGCGCGAGAAACTGGTTGGGAATTGCGGATGGTTCCCTCAACCTATCGCACCGCAACGATTGGGGGATTTATCGGCGGCGGTAGCGGGGGAATTGGTTCGGTAACTTACGGGCAATTGCGCGATCGGGGAAATCTTCATGCGGTTCGAGTCGTTACAATGGAAGACGATCCCCGCGTCATCGAATTGCGCGGCGATGAAGTGCAAAAAGTCAATCACGCTTACGGCACAAATGGGATTATTACTGAATTAGAAATTCCCCTCGCCCCTGCTTATCCTTGGGCGGAAATCATTGTCGCTTTTGACGATTTTATGACATCGGCAAACTTCGGTCAAGCTTTGGGCGATGCGGACGGAATTATCAAAAAACTAATTTGTGTTTGTGCTTGGCCGATTCCTGCTTATTTTGCGGCTTTCCGCGATGCGATTCCTGAAGGTAAGCACTGCGCTTTGTTAATGGTAGCTGAATCTTGTCTGGAACCGCTGCAAGATTTGGTGGGCGAATATGGCGGCACAATTTGCTATCAAAAAAACGCGCAAGCAGCGAGCAAAGGTGCAGCCATTGCTGAATTTACTTGGAATCATACAACTCTGCACGCTCGCAGCGCTGACCCGTCTCTGACTTATTTACAGACGCTTTTTCCCGCAGATCAAGGTTTGAAATTGATTGAGGAACTGTACAATTATTATGGGGATGAGGTGATGATGCACTTGGAGTTTTTGCGGATGAACGGCAGGGCGATCGCCGCGGCTTTGCAAATAGTTCGCTACACTACGAAATCACGGCTCAATGAAATTATTCGCTATCACGAAGAGCAAGGCGCGCTGATTGCTAATCCTCACACTTATATATTGGAAGATGGAGGGATGAAAACTATTAATGTGGAACAGTTGCAGTTTAAAGAGCTGGTCGATCCTTACGGTTTGCTGAATCCGGGTAAAATGCGAGCGTGGTTGGAACGGGATTAAGGGCGAAATGATGTTATAACTCACGCAAGTAGCAAATTGAAAAAAGGTTTGTAGTTGCGCTTTTGCGCCGGCCGGCGCTGAAGCGCAACTACAAACCTAAAAAAGTCCTTACTGCCAACAAAACTTGTCAATTTAAGGGACGGGGGCGGTAATTTCTGCTGGTGCGATTGCCCCTTCTGAAGGTACAGCTTGCTTTTCCAGTAGTAGGCGCTGTTTGTTGCGAAATTCTGCGGCCGCCTCGTTCAAATTTTGTTGCTGTTCGCTATTAAATTCTTCCATGCTGCGGCCGCCTCCCAATTTGGATCTGTGAATTAAATCAAATATTCCGCTTCCGCTGCTGCGGCCGGAAAAGGGGTCGGTATTGTCTTGAGTTTGAAAGTCTCGCAGCGGTTGGGCATTATTTAAACCGCTGGCTTGGGCGAAGCTTGCTTGAGGGGAGAACAGAGCACAGGATGCGATCGCGCTTGCAGCAATCCCCATCATCAATTTGCCCGATTTGGAAGTTTTGGTGTTCATAATTTATTAGTTGAACTTTCAAAAAAACAATTCTATCTAAACAATATTCTGACTTGCGAATAAATATTATATTACTTCGCTCAGGCTAAGGAGACGGCAATGCCGATTGGTGTGAACAATCGCCTGAAAGCCTTGATAAATCTCGTTTTTACCTGAGTCCAGATCCCCCTAAATCCCCCTTAAGAAGGGGGACTTCGATCCATTTCCGGTTCCCCCCTTCTTAAGGGGGGCTAGGCGGGATCTGGGCTTAATAGTCCAGCACCATTGTGTGACTGGGTTTGACGTTAAGTTGACACCCATGGGTTCTTGGAGTGTCCCTACAATTGATGGTGTAGGTTAAACGATCGCCCTAACTAAGCAAACCGGCGTCGCAGCAGCGGTTGAATGCTCAGCAGTGCCACCAAATCAAAGGCTAGCAATACTAACAGCGCTCCTCCAAAGGTAACATTACCCCAAGGAGCGTGCATCACGACACTGGCTAGGGACCAATCGCTGTGCAGGTACAGGTAGCGGATGGGTTCGATCGCGTAACTCAGAGGATTGAGAGTCACCACAACTTGCAGCCACTCTGGCATAAATGACAGCGGCGCGAGGGCTGTGCTGGCAAATAACAGCGGTAGGTTAGTAACAAAAATTACCGCTATTAATTCTACGTGGCCGGGAAGGGCGAAGGCTAAACCCAGACTCAAGCCGGTGACGCCCAAAACTAATAGTAGGACAATTAGGGCGATCGCCCCCAGTCCGGCCAGTCCGGGGAATCCGGCGCCCAAAAACGCCCCCGCTGTAACGATTGTGCCGGTTTGGATAAAGCTGAGGGTGACGATAAAAATGGCTGAAGCCAGGACGATCGAAAATCTGGAAGCCAAGGGCGCGACTAATAAACGGTTGAGAAATCCGAACTCGCGATCGAACATAATCGGCAAACCGGCATTCAGCGCCCCGGCAAAGGCTGTAAAAACGATTACGCCAGCGCCGAGAAATTGTCCGTAATTCTGGCTTTCGCCGAACAAGCCGGCGGGTGCATTTTCAAACAGAGCTCCGAACAAAACCAACCACATCAGGGGCTGAATAATTCCTGCAACTAGCGTCGAGGGGCGGCGCTGCAATTGAATAAACAGGCGCTTGGTTAAGGCGAGTGTTTCTTGGATGAAGTCGCCCAGCAGGGAACTGGAAGTGTCAGCGGATGCCGTGGAGAGCGGCCGCTGCTGGTTGAGGTTTTTGGGGGATGTAACAGTACCGCTCATAATTGCTTGCGCTGATTTTGATTAAATCTAACTCTCTTTACAGTAGCAAGTCTGGAGGTATTGGTGGTGTTGGGCGGGCGATCGCCCTTACAATTGTTGGGGGTCAATCCCTTTTTCTCGCAGCAATTCTATTAAAGCTTGATAGCACTGCTGTTCCTGTTGCCGCAGAGTGCGTTCTTCTTCTAGCTGTTGCTGAGCAAGTTGTTTTTCTTGTTGTTCGCGATCGGCACGTTGGCTTTCCTGTTCTCGAAGTTAATCTAATTCTACGGAAGTGAGGAATCTGCGATCGTCTGGGCGATAAATTTCGAGGGTTTCTGGTGTGATTTGAAACCGTATGCCCAAGCGGGGGCTAACCCATTACTCACAAGTTAAGCTAAAAACACTGTTGTCAATGGGTAACCTTACTCATTTTTTACCTGTTTACCCAATTAAAATATGACTCCATTTGTTCCTTTATTATTGAAAAAAAATTGTTCGGGATTTCTTTGAGTTCCAGGGACAGGAGAAATAATTAGCCTGACATGAGGTTTTCGCCCTGGCTTAACAATCCCTAAATCTTGATTTTTATCAGCGGAAAAATAGTTACCCAGGTCAGAAGCTAATCCTTTTTGATAGGCAACCGAAAAATGATACATCCCGATAAATCAGTTCTAATGAAATACGTTCAATTGGCACTCCTAATTCATCTGCCACCGCCTCTCCTAAGTCTACTAAAACCGCATAAAATAGCCAAGTAGCCCTGATTTTGAGCTTGATCCCGTTTAATGAACCTGTCCATAAATAGCTGAAATTTAATAATCTTTTTACTGTACAAAATGCGTCTTTAATTTGCCAGCGTCTTTGATATAAATCTGCTACTACATAGGGCGGTAATATTTCAGGTTATCGGACAGTTTAGATAAGAACACCAGGAAGTATTGGAGCGAATCTGTACTAATCTTATAGTCAAAGCTGGTGTCTGTTTTGTGCCGGCACCTATTTTAATTATCTGGTCTTTGACATCATAAGTATTGGTTAATACCCGATCGATTTGATAAGATGGACCTTTCTTTATTCGAGTGATAAATCCAATTTCTTGAGAAATGAGTTTTGACCAAAAAGCGAAGTGATAGAAGCCTCTGTCCAGTAACAGCAAAGTTTTTGGCTTAACTGTTTTTAGGAAATTTTCCTCCCATTGAGTATCTGGTTTGAGATTTGTCCCAAACCAAATTTCTTCGGGGAGATGAGTTACTAGGTCGATGATTACTCCCATTTGTCCGGCTAATTGACCAATTGGCACATCTAATAAACTTTGTAGCTTCCGAAATAATGCTTCTAATGTTGACCCGTCAGCTATCCAGATATTTTCAAAGTTTTTTAAGGCAAATTTTACGCGATCGGGTAACGGTCTCGATTTTCTCATCAACCATTGATGACTAAAATGAGGCAGTAATTGTTTAAATACTTTTTTAAATAAAATTGCGGGAAAAGTTAAAAATCTTTGTGATAATGCTTGTTGACTAATTCCTGATGGCTGACACCATAAAAATACCTCTCTATTTAATAATCTGGTTAATTCTGTTACTCCCGCTACATCTCGCCATCAGAGACTTAATATTGCTGCCATCATTAATGGTAGTGTCAGAATCCTATCTCTTAAATTTAATTGGCGATAAAAATTTTTTTGGGCAGCCATTGCTGTAATTAATAAATCTTCCAGGTAATTCGCTACCGCTTCATTTTCTACTTGGGGACGATTTTTCTCCTTTGCATGGTCTCGGTTGATTCTTTTTTTGCTACTCATAACTGGTTCAACTCGGGCTCAACTGCTTGCCCTATAGATGTTTCAGCCTATTTTACATTTTTTTGTGTACCCCTTTGACAATTTGCACTTTTTGTTAACTTGTCACAAATGGTCCAAGATAACAAATGTTTTTTGTTGCGGATTAAAAATAATTGGAAGTTAGAATTTCAGTCAGAAAGATTGTTCTGGAAGTTTTTAAAGATGCACCTAAAACTTGATAGATTGATTGGCAAAAGTTTGAAGGGTATTACCATACAACTTTATATTATCCTAATTGCTTATCTAATTTTACTACTGATATCTATTCCCGCGCAATGGGGTAATAAACTATTAGATAAGATTCGCTATCTTCAAGCTTGTATGTGTCAGAAAATTAGTTTTGTTCATTGGTTTGAGGAACTCATGTTTTGTTGAAAGATTTACCTGGTTAGTCTTACTATATCTAAATATGTAAATTTTTGTATCAAAATTCAACATTTCTGTGCTATATCCTACTTTCCAGTATCACACTTGTCAATACCCACCACCTGAATTTTTACGAACAAACGAAAGTATTGTGGGACCTCCTGAAGCTTTCCCTAGACGATTTGGTAGATTAACAAAGGAAACTAGGCAATAGCAAAAGTAACAGCGATCGCACCTATTCCATATCTAATCAAAAAGTGCGATCGTCTCTTCTCTTCCCCTCTTAAAAAAAATGCCCGTATTGTGCAGCGGCGATTGATTTAGAAAAGTGCAAGATCCAAACTTAAGCATGATCTCGCAATATGGTGTTTGTTCGGGGTAATCATCAGGTGGTTGCCCCTACATGATAACTGCGGGCCTTGTACAATTAGGTAGTTCGTAAAAATTAACACCACTCTATTTAAAATCTCTATTTTAAAATATCTTTCCGCTTCTCCAATAGCAAAGTTGCGGTCAAATAAACTGCTGCGTGCAGACCTAAAATTTCCCTATTCCGAGCTAAGTTTTGCCAAGTAGAAGTCGGTTCGTAGACTGCACTCTTCTCGAATAACTGCGGTAAGATTGTGCGATCGCACAATCTTACCGCACTTCCCTCAACCGTTCACATAATAATCCCGCGTTCCCTTCGCATTCATCGCTTCCCCGAGTCGATTTAACCCGTACACGTAAGCAGCAGTTCTCATGGAAACTGACAATTCCTGAGACTCTTTCCAAATTGCTTCTGTTTCTTCAACCATTTTATGCTTCAACCGCTGGTTGACTTCCTCCAGCGTCCAATAAAGTCCGCTGCGATTTTGCACCCACTCGAAATAACTAACCGTTACGCCTCCGGCATTAACTAAAATATCAGGAATTACGTGAATTCCCCTCGTTTCTAAAATCAAATCAGCAGCAGAATCAATCGGACCGTTAGCTACTTCAAAAATAAACTTAGCCTTAACATCATTAACATTCGCTTCCGTTATTTGATTCTCCAAAGCGGCTGGAATTAGCACGTCTACATCTAATGCTAAAAGTTGCTCATTTGTTAAGATTTCGTGTTCGATAATATTGCAAACCGAACCTTCGCAGTAAAGAGCTTTGATACCTTTGTTAGAGTCTTTAAAGCCTCGAATACTGGGGATATCCAGCCCTTGTTTAGCATAAATTCCCCCTTGGGAATCGCTGACAGCAACAACTTTGTAGCCTGCTTTCCAGAGCAGTTCAGCTATTTCGGCACCTGCATTACCAAAACCTTGTACTGCTACAGTGGTATCTTGAGGATTGAGTTCAAATTTGGGTAAAATAGTTTCTACTACAAAAAAAGCACCCATTGCTGTTGCCGTATCTCTGCCCAGACTGCCACCAATTGTCACTGGTTTTCCAGTCACCACCGCTGGAGAAAGCTGCCGCTTAATAATATTGTACTGATCCATCATCCAACCCATAATCATGGGATTGGTGTAGACATCCGGTGCGGGAATATCGACATCGGGGCCGATGAAATCTGCGATCGCATCGACATAGCCCCGGCTCAACCGTTCCAATTCCAGTTTAGACAACTCCTTGGGATTGAGAGTAATTCCGCCCTTGGCTCCTCCAAAAGGCAAGTTCAAAACTGCACATTTAAAAGTCATCCAAAATGCTAAGGATTGCACTTCATCAAGGGATACTCCCGGATGATAGCGCACTCCTCCTTTAGACGGGCCTCTGGTATTGTCGTAGCGCACCCGATAACCTTGAAAAATTCGCAGGGAACCGTCGTCCATCCGCACGGGAATAGATACAATTAAACTGGATTTGGGATATTTCAGCCGTTCGATCGTATCCTCGGAAAGGGACACATATTTTAAGGCTCGTTCTAATCGGCGACTGGCATCGGCAAATAATGAATCAGACATAAGAAGTTAGTTGACTGTTGACTGTTGTTAGTTGACTGTTGTCAGAGAGAAGAAGGCTTGGAGTGCTTAAGCTAATTTAATCACAATCCTGGTTGAATGCTGCCTCCTTTCTTCTGACAACAGTCAGCAGTTAACAGTCAACTACCTTGTGTCGATCGACAATCTCGCAGTGCCAAGCAGCGATTAAGCAGATACACTTACAATAGAAGGTGATATTTAACCTCAAGCCGCAATTTGAGTTCGATCGCTCAAATCAGTGCCAGCCATCAGGGGAATTAAATTCTGAAATAGATCGAGGCTTTAGCTGACGTTAGAAACTGAATTATTATTATGGTTGGACTCCTAGCCGCACTCTCAGCGTCTGCGGCAGGGGGTATGAGAATTGCCCTGCCCCTGCTGTTAATTGGTTTGTTGCGGATTGACAAACTTTGGTCGGAAATACCCCTATTGTCGGGGGTTCCCCCCCAGGTGGCTATCACCATCTTGGTGAGTTGGTCGCTGTTAGAGTTATTTGCTTCTAAAACTTTTGTAGGACAGCGGGTACTGCAAATTGTGCAAATTATTTTCAGCCCCATTGTAGGAGCAATTATGGGAATTGCGATCGCTCAAGTAAGTTCGATCGACGAAATTATTGCTCACCCTTGGATGCTGTGGATAATTGGTATTGTCGGAGGTTTGTTGGCTTTAGTGCTGCAACTGGTACAAGCAGGATGGTTTTACCGGCTGCGGGGTTTGCCGATTTGGGTGATTTTCCTCCAAGATGTTCTGTGCATTTCCTTGGTTTTGTTCGCCTTTGACGCACCACGGCAGGGAGGGTTAGTGGCGATGATGCTGCTGTGGCTGGCAATTCGCAGTTCTAAAGAGTGGTATCGCTGGTACAAAAGTCAGGGAATACCGGGCGATAGGGGAAATCCCCGCCGCCACAAGCACGATCCTGATTAATTATTGATTAGTTATTGGCGATTAATCATATCGTTTACGGTTGTTTCGGAATGATTTAACCGCAGATACCGCAGAGGGCGCTGAGTTTGAGAAGAGAGAGATGAATAATTCCGCTCCCAACGGATTTGATATCATTAGTGATTTGTAACAACAGTCAACTGTCAACGGTCAACAGTCAACTGTCAACTGTCAATTTAAAGCAATCCGATCGAATGTAGCGGGCCCTGACCCGTAATTAACTCCAGCAATAGTGCCACAAAACCAATCATCGCCACACGACCGTTCCAGACTTCCGCCCCCGTGGTCAAACCCCACTCCCACTGCTCTTGAGGGTACATTTTCACTATCTTGGAAGGGCGTATAACATCAGAGAATTTAACGCTGGGAGATTCGATCGACTCGATGACTAAATCGGCCAAGGCTTCAATAAACACCGGATGAGTATTCAGGGCGGGCACTCGGTAGAAATTTTCAATCCCCGATTCTTCTGCTAATTCTCGATACTCCATGTCAATTTCTTGCAGAGTCTCGATGTGTTCGGAAACGAAACTAATTGGAACTACCAACAAATCTTGCACTCCATTCTCTGCCAATTCGGTTATGGCGTCTTCGGTGTAAGGCTTGAGCCATTCCACCGGGCCAACCCGACTTTGATAAGCTAGAGTGTGTTCGTTCGGTCGATCCAAATGTTCCATAATCAGACGAGTGCAATCTTCAATCTCGCGCTGATAGGGGTCTCCAGCCTCTTCTACGTAGCTGAGGGGGACGCCGTGGGCGCTGAAAAAGATGTGAACTCGATCGGGATTCGGATTGTGGTCTAGTTGTTGGGCTATCAGTTCCGACATTGCCTGAATGTAACCAGGCCGCTGATACCAAGAAGGAATCGCGGTATATTGTATATCCTTGAGGGCAGGATCTTTGCCCCACATTTCTTCTAGCTGCCGGAAGCTAGAACCGCTGGTGCTGATGGAAAATTGAGGATACAGCGGCAAGATTGTCAAATGTTCAATGCGATCGCGCTTAATTTTGGCGATCGCCTCTTCGGTAAAAGGATGCCAGTAGCGCATCCCCACGTACACTCGAGCATCTTGTCCCTTTTTTTGCAAGAGTTCTTGCAGGGCTAGGGCTTGTTCCTCGGTAATTCGCCGCAAAGGAGAGCCGCCCCCGATTTGGCGGTAGTTTTCCTGGGATTTTTGAAAGCGCAGGGTCGAAATCAACCAGGCGAGCGGTTTTTGCATCCACGGAAACGGAATGCGAATGATTTCCGGGTCAGCAAACAAGTTGAACAGGAAAGGACGGACATCCTCGATTTGATCTGGCCCGCCCAAGTTTAATAGCAATACTCCCACACGACCCATAGCGGTTACAGCTCTCCCATCGTCTCAGTTCTGTTACTTATCTTTATCATATAACTTAATAATATCTTAAGTCGATAGCAAGGTATACATAATTTTGACTGTGGCAACAATTTTTAGAGATTTAAGTTATCGGTATCAGTAGCTCTACGATACGATCGCGCGTCTGGCTGCTTTGAGCGTAGGCGGCAACCCTCGTTTGAGTCAACTAGCCTGGGAAAATTTGACCGTCAGCGCCGAAACTAAAGTTTTAGACGGTTGCTGCGGTAGCGGTCAAACTAAGCAATTTCTGGTGCAATATTTCCAGGATGTCACAGGACTTGACGCTGCGCGATTATCTCTGTAACCGGCCAGGAAAAATGTGCCATCAGCCAATTATTATTTAGAAGCTTTTCCCGACTGTCAGTTTGACAGGAGTAGACAGCAGCGTTGCGATGCAGGAAATGCAACGGGCGCAATTGCCACAAATCTTTTAGGAAGTATACCGCGTGATCAAGCCCGGTGGTCTATTCATTTTGGTAGATTTTCATCGGCATACAAATCCGGTATTTTTGCCAGGGTTGGCTGTATTTTTGTGGTTGTTTGAGACTGAAACTGCATGGAAGTTGAGCGAAACAGACTTGGAAAGTTTGTTGGCAGAGGTGGAATGGCGATCGTACAATTCCAAAGAAGCTCAACAACCCAAAATTTATGCTGGCGGCAGCATTCAAGTAATATCATTTTCGGTTACACCGGAATGATGTTGACGGTTGACTGTTCACGGCGTCAACCGTCAACCGTCAACAGTGAACTCGAATTTACTATTCCGATGCTAACGGATTTGATATAATCCAAGTTCAAAAGTCATTAGGAGACAAGATTGCCTTTCCTTGCAAACAATCTGGAAAAGCATCGGCGTTTATCTGCGTTTATCTGCGGTTTCCCTATCAATTAAAAAAATTTGCAATAAGTCTACTAATGACTCATGGCTAATGATTCCTAACTAAACAAACTTTTTCGCTGCTGCCAAAGCCGCCTCAAACTTTAGCAACACATCCTTTTCTGTGTGAATAGCTTTCTCTTGTTCCAGCAGCGGACGGCCAAAGCGAAAAATGCCGTCCTGTTCTACGTGGTCTACATAAGGCAGCGTTTCTGGATGTGGCAAAAATTTTCTGCCGATGGTGTACGGCGTATGGAAAGAAAAGCTAAAATCGGGAAACTTGTCGCTCTTGATTTCCAGGTAGTAAAGCGAGTAATAATCTTTGGTTTCGCAGTACACACATTCGCGGCACTTATTTACCAGTTTGCGGTTCTGATAGAAAAAATCCCACTTATCCCAATAGTAGCCATCTTTCATCATTTCCTGGTGGTCGTCGCACAGTTCGAGATATAATTTGTCAGCATCCGCCGGACGGTAGAAGTAAAGCATGGCGTAGGGCATTTCAATCAGTAACTTGACTGCTTGATTTTTTCGCTGATACCATTCCTGCTGGTGAGCTTCGTAGATTTCCTTATATTTATTAATTGCTTTAAAGCTGTTGAGCTGATTTTCTTTGGCCCACCGCGACGCCCAAACTGTCCAGTAAGCTAGCTGGAAGGTTGCTGAAATTTCCGCCGAACCTTGTTCTTTCCAGTCGGCAATGATTTTTTCCCACTCGGAACTAAAAGCTACTCGTGATTGTTCGTTTTCTTCGGGCTTTTCTGTATTGATTGGGGTGGGTATTTTGTCATTATTTTTAATCAGCCCTTTGGGTTCTTTGCGCCAATTATTAATATCGGTTGGCGTTAGACTTAAGATGAGTCTTCTGTCGTGAACGGGATATTCTAAATGGATTCCTGATTTGCGGAAAGAGCGGTATTCTAGAACAGGGAGTTTGTCTTGTTCAATCCACTGCTGGCGTTCTGCTGGCGAACATTTGAGTATTGTTTCTAATTCTACGGGATCGACGGCTAATTCACTTTTGAAAGTCTCCCAAAATCTTTCTTGTTCGGCTGGATTTGCTTCCAGCAGGGATACAATTTGGTTGATGAGATGATCTGTTTTGTCTGGGCAATTTTCGGGAAGTCCTAAGAAGTCGAGGAGTTTGGTCTTGAGTATGCGTCTGGCTGAGATTAGCTCGGCTAACATGAGAAGCTCCAGTAGAGTCATGACTTGCGCCCTTGAATTGGCAAGATTTGCACAAGTCTTATATATCTTAATAGATTCTCCTGGGTTGTCGGCAATTGAAATGTCTGCGCGAGCGAAGCTATCCCCAATGCGCCTGCGGGCCCGTTGCGGTAGGGAATCGCCCACCAGCAGCCCCCTCCCTAAGCTAAAATACTCAAAACAAGGGCAAAAGAGCGATCGACCTTTTGCCCTTTTTGGCTAAAATCGATAATTGCGATCGCGCACCCACAAACTCACAGGCACAGCATGGCCTGTTTTGTCAACCTTTACTTCTACCAAAAAAGATTGTCGCTGCTTCCTTTGAGCTTCGCTAATCTCCTGGTTGACTTTTTCCCTTTCATCCTCTGGCATATAATAAGTTTCTAAGCCGTATTCCATCTGCCAACCGTTATATTTGCCCTTAATTGCGATTTGATTGGCGGGCAAATTGGTGGGATTTTCTAGACTGACGCGGACGGGTTTCCAAGCTTGGGGGCGGCCGGGATTAGTCGCGGCTTTTGGCGCTTCTAAGATTACATAAAAACTGGTTTGTGGCTTGACATTGTGCGTATTTTTTGGACAAACAATTCCGGGCGGACAAGGTGTTTTTTCGGGAGGTAAATCTTTCCATCCGGGGAGTTTTTGCAGATTTGTGCTAGCTGAAATATCATAGCTCAAAACTTGGTAATATCCGCGCAAAAAGTCGTAAGGGTCTACTGGTGCTGTTTGCAGGACAACTGTTTTGCCAGTAATAAAAGTGTAAACGGCGGTGGCGGGTACGGCGGCAATTAGTCCGATTTGCAAGAGTAAAGGAACCCACAGCCGCCACGCAGGAAGGCGTTTTGCTTCCGGGGGAAGCTGAAACGCATTTGTTGTATCTGGATTTTCAACTAATAAGTCAATGTTGTTTGTGTTCATATTAGGTATGGGCTATATTGTTTACGGTTGTTTCGGAATGATTAAACCGCAGAGAACGCAGAGGGCGCTGAGTTAGAAAAGAGAGAGATGAATATTTTCTATTCATCGGGGATTTTTGCGAAGTGGCGCTCGAACCACAAACCCGCAGCAATTACGCCAATCCCGCACAAAACAAAGACAAAAGATTTGAGCAACAATCCTGTGTTATATTCAAACACTCGGCTGATAATTTGCAGGGTGATTAATACTATGCCTCCCCAAAAACTCCTGCGGTTTCCTAATGCTAAACCTTCTCGTATTAAGCCGACAGCGAGCAGAAAAGATAAAACATTAAACAGGAAAGTCGCTAATTGCGGAATGGGAGTAAAACTGAGGTGAAAAAGCGGTATAAAGGCGCTGGCGAGGATGAAAATGCCGATCGCACTTGTAGTCAAATCCACTGCTTTTTGTTTTGGTCGCCGCAGTTCCAAACGTCCCAAATGCAGCCACTCAAACACTGTGAAACCGCCCAAAACAACCACATTTGCCAGCAAAACCCAATCGAGCTCAGTTGGCGCAGGAGTCGGTGAATCTTGCCAAAACCCGTAGAAAGAAAGAACATAAAATACACCGGCGAGAAACAGCAGTGCTAAACTGCGGGCGGTAGGTTGAAACAGCCTGCTGTGTACTTTCGGCCACATTGCATCGTCGTATCCCCACAGCAAAGCGGGCGGTAGGGCGCAAAAAATTGCTGCACCCCAGCTTGGATTTAACCCTTGGACGATAGAAACTTGTAGGGAAAAAATTATCGCGATCGCACTTATGGCAAAAATAGCACGCGATCGACACCAATAAGCCAGCGGCACAAACATTATACTGGCTGCGATCGGCATTTGCCGCACTAAAACTTCCAGCCAAGAAAACTCGACTTTGGAAGACCAATTTAACACGGCAATCCAATAGCCTAAACCGACTAAAAGTGCGGACAAAACGCCCAAGGAAGTCAACCGCAAACTGTAAGCCATTCCGAGCACGCCGATTCCCCAAGTGAGGTAAAGTCCGTAGGAAGAACCGCCAATGTGAAACATTTGTGCCATCAAAGCCATATTTGCTCCTAGAATCAGAGATCCTAACAGCAACAATCCTTGACCTAGGAGTTTGTTTCGCCCTATTGTTAGGGGCAACTTGAGATTGGAGTTTTTGCTTCGGGATGGGGGAATTCGCCACAGATAGAAACCGGCTGCATTGACTGCTACGAAAAGACTTAGCAGCAGCGCAACTCTCACTTCTCGCGACCAAGCTTGCCAGTTTGCGGCTACAAAGGTGATGACTCCTATACCGAGGAGAATGCCGCCGAGACTCATCAGAATGCTGAGGAATCGGTTGCGGGAGGCGGTTTCGAGTGTGTTGAATTGGTAGCGTTCCGAAAGTTGTTGGTAGAATGAAGTGTCGATGAGTCCTTCTGCTTGCCAGAGTTTGGCTTGTTCTCGCAACTCGCGTCGAAATTTATCTGAAATCATTGTTTATATTCCAGAGGATTTGAACTGTGATAGTTTTTAATATGTCACTTGTGGGTTGATTGTCGATGGAGGCTGGGACACCTGTCTAACTTGCACAGCAGATTTGATTGAGATCCTTCGGCGGTTGAAACCGTTTCTATATAAACAAACTCCCAGCAGCAAGGGACGAATAAATTAAGGAAGGTAATTTTATGGTACAAGCTCAATCTAAAAAATTAACTTTTGACGAGTACATTAATTACTCAAATGATACGGATCAACGCTATGAGTTAATTGATGGGGAGTTAATCGCTTTGTCGCCAGAATCTGAACCTAATAATTTCATTGCTAACTATCTATTTTTCTATTTTGCTAGCAGCGGGCTAGTGCCACTTAGACTGATTAAAACGCATAAGTGCGAGGTTCAAGTTGCCGTTTTGCGATCGGGAGATGCCGCCAACCGCTACCCCGATTTGATAATTCTAGAACCTGAACACATTCCGCTGACAGCAAACAGGCTAACTATCACTTTCGATATGCTGCCTCCTCGGTTTGTTGTGGAGGTAGTCAGTCCGGGTAGACTGGGCAGGGATCGGGATTACGATCCTCTTCGAGGGCTTCGCCAACGCAAACGAGCACAGTACGCAGCGCGGGGCATTGCAGAGTATTGGGTTATCGATCCAATTGAACAAGTTGTGACGGTTTTGCGGCTTGAGAATGGGCAATATGTTGAGGTTGGGGTGTTTCGGGATGGAGAGGCGATCGTATCTCCGATGTTTCCACAGCTAAGTTTGACGGTTCAACAGATTTTGAGTGGAGAGGTTTAAGGGCGGATCAATAGCTAATTGGTTAGCATTCATCTAACCAGTCACTTTTCCTAGTAACGCAGAATTTTGTTTCAATCCCCGATCGGGATTTAGTTTGATTGCAACTATGAATCATTTGTTGTCGAGGATTATAATCCTCGATGTTTTAATCCCTAATAGGGTTTTATGGTAATTGCAACCTAAATTACTTCCTCCTGTCGATCAAACTGGCGATCACCTGGGGACTGGGAATGTGGCAGGGGTTGGCGATCGGTGAAGCAAGTGTCGGCAAAATAGCGGTACTAGCCACAATCACCGCAATACTGTTTGGCGCGCGGCAATGGCGGCCCATCAGCTTGTGCTGTTAACTGATGTTTAACCCAGTTCTAAGGTTGTCACCCCAAACACTTGATTTAGGGGTAAAATTGGTGGCGTTAATGTGTACATTCGTGCAGTTTCAAAAACTGGTTTCATTCCGTACTTGTCAGCCAAATTAATACCTTCTAAATTGGTGTCAGGCACATCTAAAAATACAGTATTATTAGGGATTTGTGCCATTAACCCTTGCAATAATAATTCGGCAAGACCGACATTATCGGCAAATAACGGCCCAATTTTATACCCCTGACGGCAAACTCTTAAAACGCCATAACCGCGTAGTTTTCCCTTATCTTTTACACCGAAAGCGATTATTTCAGGTTGTTGAATCCAATGCTTTAAAAAAACCGGACGGGGAACAGGAAAATGTTGAGAATCATAGGCGAGAATTTCTTCCCAAGGAACGGTTGAAAGTGGAATCAGATCGTCAGGAATAACTCCAAATCCTCGACCTTGATAACGAATGTGACGGTGAGCTAATTTAAAACCAGATTTTTGATAATTTTCCTGTTGGGCAATAACGCCATCCAGACCAATATTTCGCGTTCCTAAATATTCGATCGCGGCTTGCCACAATTTTAATCCCCATCCCTGGCCCCGAAAGGAAGGTTTGACAATATATAAACCAATAAAACCAAAACTGGAATCATAGGCAACGGCAGAAATTGAAGCAATAGGTTCATCATTCAAATAACCCATGAAAAATCCTTGAGGATCTGTTTGAAAAAAACATTCGGTATCATAATATCCGGGGTTCCAACCTTCTGCGGCTGCCCAATCTACTGCTAAATTAAGTTCCGATATCGTCATCCGGCTAATCATCCATTGTTTTTGGGTCATATTTTTTTACTTAAAGTTATTGGATGTGGGGTTTTTGGTAGTTGCAACATCGGCTGCCAGTTCATGCGCTGTTACTGCCACCGTTTTTCAATCTCTGATAGGGGTTTAGTTTGATTGCGGCTTTCCCTCCGCCAGTATACCCGGCAAGAATCATTGTTTCAATCCCTAATAGGGGTTTAGTTTGATTGCGGCGAAGAAGGAGTCAGGAGTCAGGAGTCAGGAGAAGAATACCTTCTTTCCTCCTGTCTCCTCCTCTCCTGAATACTTCCGAAAGTTTCAATCCCTGATAGGGATTTAGGTTGATTGCAACATAATGCTCTTAAAGTATGCGAAATTAGCAGGAGGTTTGAGTTTCAATCCCTGATAGGGATTTAGGTTGATTGCAACCTAAAAAATTCTATTTGATTGCATTGCTATTATAAGTTTCAATCCCTGATAGGGATTTAGGTTGATTGCAACTTGAGAATTTTTTTTTCCTTGATCTGGCGTCCATTTGAGTTTCAATTCCTGATAGGGATTTAGGTTGATTGCAACACTACCAGAAATATTACTAAGTTCAATCATCCAGAGTTTCAATCCCTGATAGGGATTTAGGTTGATTGCAACTCCCGATTTCTTGAACTCTTCTAAATGTTTTTGTGTTGTTTCAATCCCTGATAGGGATTTAGGTTGATTGCAACCCCACGCCGAGGAGCCGTCAAAATCGATTGCCAAAAGTTTCAATCCCTGATAGGGATTTAGGTTGATGGCAACATTGAAGGCAAGCATCAAAAGCAGATTTTAAAACGTTTCAATCCCTGATAGGGATTTACGTTGATTGCAACTTGGTTTGAATTCTCCTGCGATCGCTGGGACTTTGTTTCAATCCCTGATAGGGATTTAGGTTGATTGCAACTTACACGCACATTCTGGATTCAATCAATCCGTAAATCGTTTCAATCCCTGATAGGGATTTAGGTTGATTGCAACCAACTATCACTATCACAACGGCGGCAAAAATTACGTTTCAATCCCTGATAGGGATTTAGGTTGATTGCAACGTAGCTTTTTCCCGAAACAGAAGCATTTGCGCCGGGGTTTCAATCCCTGATAGGGATTTAGGTTGATTGCAACGACTTTAAGCTGAATCCCGATGCTCAAATCTTCAGTTTCAATCCCTGATAGGGATTTAGGTTGATTGCAACGCTAGCTTTTGGTTGACTGCGGACAATCCCGTAGTTAGTTTCAATCCCTGATAGGGATTTAGGTTGATTGCAACTGTATTCTACTCCTAACCACTGTTTTTCAAATTTATGTTTCAATCCCTGATAGGGATTTAGGTTGATTGCAACTCATAACTTAGGGCGAATCCTGATATTAAGCTGGGTTTCAATCCCTGATAGGGATTTAGGTTGATTGCAACTTGCGTTACTGTTTGAGGTTTTGGCGGCGCTGCCACAGCCGTGTTTCAATCCCTGATAGGGATTTAGGTTGATTGCAACAGTTCGACTGTCCGTTTGTGGCGCTGGCACAGATTGTTTCAATCCCTGATAGGGATTTAGGTTGATTGCAACCGCGGTCGAAGTACCGAGGCTCAGGAACAACCGGGTTTCAATCCCTGATAGGGATTTAGGTTGATTGCAACTTTTATCAGCAAAAACTGTTTTTACGCCGTTAATATGAGTGTTTCAATCCCTGATAGGGATTTAGGTTGATTGCAACCAGGTTCAGGCAACTTGCATCCCGGATCGGGGTAGTTTCAATCCCTGATAGGGATTTAGGTTGATTGCAACTTCGGAAGGTCACACATTCTATGCCCCCAAACAAGTTTCAATCCCTGATAGGGATTTAGGTTGATTGCAACAAAAAATTTACACACGCGAGCACCGTAATCCGCGTGTTTCAATCCCTGATAGGGATTTAGGTTGATTGCAACGCCTTGAATAACTTCATTGTCTTGATGGCACTCCAGTGTTTCAATCCCTGATAGGGATTTAGGTTGATTGCAACACTTTGCGATCGAACTCTAACCCGTGGGCGGTCAGTGTTTCAATCCCTGATAGGGATTTAGGTTGATTGCAACTTGAAAACTACCATCCTGAATATGGTGGAGTTGATGGTTTCAATCCCTGATAGGGATTTAGGTTGATTGCAACTTGGGCTAGATGTTTCTTTGGCTGCGAAGCAGATGGGTTTCAATCCCTGATAGGGATTTAGGTTGATTGCAACAATCGATCGCGCGGGATGCCGAATTTGCAGCAGCGTTTCAATCCCTGATAGGGATTTAGGTTGATTGCAACAAAGCCCCAAAGGTCGGGGCGATAGCTTCCTAACTTGTTTCAATCCCTGATAGGGATTTAGGTTGATTGCAACCCGCGATTCACTAGCGAGCGAAGGTGATTGCGCGTTTCAATCCCTGATAGGGATTTAGGTTGATTGCAACCAGACACCCCCCGCTATTTCACAAAGGATGAGGCGGTTTCAATCCCTGATAGGGATTTAGGTTGATTGCAACCCTTGACATATCTGCTATGCTCGATCTCTGAGCGGACAAAGTTTCAATCCCTGATAGGGATTTAGGTTGATTGCAACAGTTGGTTTCTGAAACCGTTACTGTATTTAGTTTTCAAGGTTCGTTTGCGTCTGTACACATTAAAACTACCATTTCAAAACCGGCCTGTCAAGAGGCAAAATTTTCCATAAACCTCACAACCTTTCACAGCAAGCAATACAGCATTTGCGTCCGGCGGATTTTTCCTAAAGTGCCTTAAACCCATACTACGCAACTGATACAGCCGAAAAAAATTACCCCCTCAAAAAAACACCTACCCATAGGCGCAAATCTCAACCTTCAACCCGATTCAAATTCCAGTCATAGGGCAAAAAAACGATCGCCCATCCATCACTCACAGCCGCCTCCGGCCCCAAATAACCGCCCACATACTCAGCCACCGAACCCGCCGCCTTTACAAAATCCTCCTCGTACCACTTAAAAATCTTGCTCAAATAAAGCGTCTTTTTCTCGGCATCATATCGCACCTTATCAGGATTGTGAATAAAACGGCTGGCATCCGCTTCTAGTTGAGTCCGTACAGACTCCGGGAAATAAGCCCCCCGGCGCAGCAGCGGGCACCCGACTGAAGCGCAAACTAATGCAAAATGGATGCGCGGTTCGGCAAATTCCGGCCGCAAAATTGCGTGTTCGATTTGATTGAGACTGTACTTTTTGCCGCCAATAATCGAATTTGAACGAGTGAAAAAATCCAAAAAACTCAGCCAGTTGGGAATTCCCAAAACTTTGGGACGGATCGACGCGATCGGATATACTTCGAGAACTTGAGAAATTGCGATCGCATTGTACGCATTCAGCCACAACGCCAGCCGCGCATCCGCATCACTACAATCCGCCAAATCCACATCTGCCAAACTTTCCAGCCACGCCCTCAGAACATCCGCCCCCTCAGCTTTCCAGCCCCGATAATTGACGCGACCGAAATCGTCAACGTAGCGTTGCAGCAACTCGTCCCAAATCCTAAAGTCGATCGTACCGATCATTTATTACTATCCATAATATAAGGCGGGCATTGCTTTAGCTTCTGCTTCTATTTAATACTACCGTCAACCAAAATAACACCTACAACGGTAGTATTTTTTAAATTAACCCCGTCAAACGGGCTCTGGATTAAATTAACTTGAGTCAAATTAGCGCCTTGTAAATTAGCTTGCCACAAAGAAGCGCCGCTCAAATTTGCCCCCGATAAATTAGCTTCCCTAAAATTTGCTTCTCTTAAATCTGCCCCTGGCAAATTCGCATTTGCTAAACTCGCCTTCCCCAGGGAATGCCGATAAAATCCCCGCCCGGACACTGGTTAGTTTACCACAACTAATTGACTTGCTGTGACTTAGGTGCAATCACCCGTGTAGCCAACCCGAAAATCATTCCCCATGAAACTGCTCCCCAAGTTACAGATTTCCTGCTCTTTACATTCTACAATCTTAAAAGATTCTTAATTTCAATTTCAACGGGGATCGGTTTCTTCCGGCACAACACCAATCCCACTTTGATCTCCAATTTTTTTAATTCCCCTTACCTTCCTAACAAATTATGACGGAACGAACCGACTTTTTCGATAAACTGTTAGCGGCTGTTGAAACCAATCAAAGTTTGCTGTATTTAGCCCTCGATCCCGACCCGGAAACCTTGCCCCCGCTGGTTTCCATGACAGGGGAGGAAACTCAAAGTTTTGTAACTGATTTGTTTGCAAAGCTAAAAAGTGCGATCGACCAAACAGCCGATTTAATCTGTGCCTGCAAAATCACCCTCGGTTTTTACCAATCTCTCGGTATTCCAGGTTGGGCATTGCTGCAAGAAATTTTAACAATTATTCCCCCTCACCTGCCAGTAATTTTAGATGCCAAACACTGCGATTTAAATACCAGCACAGTCTTTGCCAAAATTGTATTTCAAGACTGGCGAGTTGACGCTATTACCTTAAGTCCCTATGCCGGATTCGACCAAGTAGCGCCTTTTTTGTTATACGCCGGAAAAACTGTTTTTGTACTCTGTGCCACCGCCAACCCCTCAGCCGAGGCTGTGCAAGAATACCCGACGCCCGAAAATCCTTTGTACTTGCACTTAGTCCGACTCTCTCAAACTTGGGGAACTCCCGAAAAAGTCGGTTTAGAAGTAGGAGTAATGCCGGATATGTTGGCGCGCATCCGCCAAGCTGCTCCTGAACGCCTAATTTTAGTCGAAGGAGACATCGCCGAAGAAAATGACCTGACAGAAGAAAACGACCTCGCACAACTGCTGGCGGCCGGTTTAAGCAAGAATGGTGAAGGTTTATTGCTGCCAGTCCCCCCGATTTTATTAGCGGGGAAAGAGCCGCACCGAGAAATTGAGAAATTGCGGGATAATATTAATCAACAGAGGCTGCGCGCGATCGAAGGTAGTCCCACTTGCGAATTGTGGCTGCCCGATGTTTGCTTTTTACAACCGGAACCTCACCGCGATTTAATCTTGCAACTTTACGACATCGGCTGCGTAGTTTTTGGCGACCACGTACAAGCATCGGGCGCCGTATTTCCATATTACATCGACTTGCGGAAAATAATCTCAATTCCCCAGATTTTCCACCAAATTGTCAGCGCTTATGCAGACATTCTTAAAAACTTAAAATTCGATCGCATTGCGGGAATTCCCTACGGTTCTTTACCCACAGCAACCGGTTTAGCCTTGCGGATGGAACGCCCGATGATTTTCCCGCGCAAGGAGGTGAAAACTTACGGTGCCGGCAAATTAATCGAGGGGCATTTTCATCCAGGAGAAATGATTGTCGTAGTCGATGATATTTTGATTAGTGGCAAAAGCGTAATGGAAGGCGCGGCTAAGTTAAAATCTGCTGGCTTGAATGTGGAAGATATCGTGGTATTGATCGACCACGAACAGGGAGTCAAAGATAAGATGCAGGCCAACGGTTATCGCGCACATTCTGTGTTAGCGCTTTCGGAAATAGCTGAAGTTTTGTATCGAGCAAATCGCATTGATACCGAGCAATTCCATCTTTTGACAGCGGAACATTAAACCCCAATTCCTCTAGGGCAGACTTTTACCAACCATAATCGCCAAAAATTAATAATCTGAGGAACCCGCCCCCACTCAATGTACGTTTTTTCCCTGATATCGGAAGGTAGTGCATTTGGCTTTTGGGATTTTAAAATCCCAAAAGCCTTTCGATCCCAATTATTTGAACGGTACTCTTTGACAGACCAAGACAGTATCTACGATTTTATGTTTATATGCAATTAAACATAAAAAAAATCCCCCATTTGGGGGATTTCCTTCAAGGCTATTACATAGCCTTAGTCTCCGGCATCAGACACTTATCAGAATCGCAACCCGCCGGCCCCGAATCCATCATTTCACCTAAGTCATAGCGACTCAAAGCCGCGTGAAAAACATCAATTTCGCGGCGCGCTAAAGTTTCTTCCACCATCTTGGTGTAAGTTTCCTTGTTTATCGGTTCAAAGGGCAGACGCGGGAAAGTTTCAAGAGCATCAAACCGAGCTAAAAGCGCTGCGGAAATGTAGCCTTCATCATCGCGAATCGCTTCGTAAATCCGAGTACCCAAACTTTCTACTTCATTTTCGCGCAGTTCAATCGTGGCTGAAGTGTTATGTCGCACATAGAACTTTTGCACCTGCATATAAAAGTCCATTTGTGCCGCCGCTGAGAACTTGTTAATGTCAATTTCATCAGCACCGGGCAAGTCAGCCCAACTTACTGCAACAGGTATTTCTACCAGCCATTCCGTGCAGCGTTCATCGAAGGGATTGTTCAGCAAATTGCCGTTTTCATCCTTGTCAGATTGAGACGGAATCACATTGTATCCGTAGTCGATACAGGCGAGGGCTACGGGGTCGTTTTTGCCGAAAGTGATGCGGCGAATAAAACGCTGGGCTTTCGGCGGATGCCACCCAGGGGAAGCACCTGTCAGCAGAGATTTAGTACCCGATGGTTGAACCGTTGTGCAGCGATTTGGGCGTTTTAAGGAATGGCGATCGCAATAATCCCATACTACCCGATTCACAATCTCCCGCCAACCACTCAAATACTCTTCTTCCCGCTGTTTAAAAGCGATTCCTTGCGGAGTTTGCGGGCGGCCTTCCACCCACCAGCGCAGCCACTCAACGCCGAAAGCGTGAACGAAGAAATCGAACAATCCCGTGAAAGATACGCCGACAATCGGGTCTAGTTCGCGGCTGTATTGATAGCGCGGTTCAAGAAATTTGTGATTGAGAAGTACCGCGACAGATAGAGCCGCAGCCCTGAAAGCTTCCTCCTGTTCTTTGAAGTTGTAAGGATCAATTTGATTGAGGTGAACCTCCGCCAAATTACAGTGGAAATTAGAGCCGATGATTTCCATTTTTGTTACCCTAGAGGCTTTTTATCCTTTAGTTCTACAGATTCGATTTTCCCTGTAGATCGGCGTACTTTTTCATCTACTTTAGTTGTAAATGCCCCGCACTCTTGCCAGGATTATATTCTTCAATAAAGAAGGTTCACCCGGTACGCTCTACGGTGGTAAAGGATTTTTAATTCCCTTACTTACCTCGGAGTTAACATCTCAGTCTTCTCCGATTTTGCGAAGTTTTTTACGTGAGGCAAAATTACTTACCACACGGGTTTAAGCCCACGCGGACTAACCGATGCTCTAACTCCCCAGCAGTCATATTAGGATGGCGTTCCTGCAACCACTCTTTAGCTTTTCCTTCGTCGTAAGCTTTCAAAAACTCACTTCTAAGACTCGGTGTTGAAAGTAAATCAACGTTAGATCTAGCTACAGCTTCGCCGGCCCATTGAATCGCACCTTCGCCGCTGTAATACTGTTTGCGGACAGCATCTATACATTCTTCTAGTGTAGGTTTGGTATGGAAAACTCGCGTATGGTTGGCCATCCGAAGGGCATCGCGTTCTGGATCTATTCTCCAGTTGCCGCTTTCATCTTGTTGCCACAAATTGTTTTTAGCATTTGCCCCCAGTTCGTCATCAGAAGAAAACTGACGCATTCCGGCCGATCTTCTAATATTGCCAGCCACAATTGTCACCGCAGCTTCATCTATCAGAACGCAGCATTCAACTGAATTTAACTGCCGCCCTAAAGCTTTATTCAAAATAGCGGCGCAGCGCTGATAAAGGTCGGGCAATTTCACCGGATTTGCTACTCCGCCAAAACCTTTTAAAGGTTCTCCCACCGGGCGAACATCGCTCAAATCAATGAATAGTTGAACTTCTCCTGCAAATCTTTCATCTGTGGATAATTCCAGCAAAGTTTGATAGGAGTTTACCCAACCTTGGCGAGAATCTCCGACATAAATAGTTGCGGTTTTTTCGGCTATTTTTACTTCTGTTTCTTGACGGCGCAACTGGGCGGGTGTAGAGCCAATTTCGCCTTGCATGGTTAGGGTTAAACGGTTGCGAATCGGCGGCAGTTGGTTGATATATTGTGGTTCCAAGACTGCCCCAGTGCCGCAGCCCATCATTGCCAAATCCATCAACAAACCAAAGGAACGCCAGTCGAGAATATTTGTTGAGGAGCAATTATATGCACCGGAAAAATTCTCTGGTTGTTCGATCCATTTGCTGCCACCTACCCACAGCCAGCGGCCTGAAGCGAGGGTTTTGAGCTGGTTTTGCATCCGGTGCAGCAGTTGTGTTTCTTCGGGGGTGAGGTTTCCCAGCTTTTGCAACCCCTTGACTGTTCGATCGCACACTTGGGCCCAAGTCTCCCTTCCCGTCTCGGTACGGCGGCTGTAAGTCCTAAAAAATACTGGATTGGCTGCGGGTGCTGTTTCGGGGAAATCGGACGGGTTGCGTTTCTCGCTGGCACTCGATCGCTCTAATTCTCGAACCATAGGTTGTGTACTGACGTGTCGGAATAAATCAACAGACTACGAATATACAACAGGATTCAGATTTAGGGTGAAAGCTTGATAAATTTGACAATTTGCACTAAATATGGGGCTTCGGACTCGGGAAGGTCGATCGGGCGATCGCTACAGCCATTACACGGTGTAAGTTCCGTTTAAGGCGAGGCGATCGATAACGCTATTTTGAATCTCATCCGAGAATTCGGGAAACGGCTTTATCGCATGACTACTCTCTTTGCTTCCGCGCTTGAAAATGGAAATTATAATTCGAGAGTTAATCACTTATCACTTATCACTTATTAGACATCTTCCAAAAAGGCTGTGAAGAACAGGCTGGACGGCCTGTTCCACAATAATTATGGGAGATGTCTATTACTTATTATTACTTTATCAATCAACGTGTCCGGTTAGTATCAAGACTAATAGTGTAAAGCACCAAACGATCGGTGTGATTAATATTGATATCGGCACGATTAGAATCAAACCTGCAAATCTCGACCCAACCCTGGGTGTTTGCATAAACTGCACACCGAGTGCCGCTGCAATTAGAATGGCTACTACCCAACTCAAAATAGGTGTTATATTATCCCAATCACTTTCGATCATATTTCCGAAGATATTGGCTAATGGATTGGTTAAAAAAAGCCAAATTCGATCGAAGTCTGTTAAGCCCAGAGAATTTTCTATCCAGACATCGGCTTGATTGGGTTTGTGGGGCAAGTCATAAAAAGCGCCGCATTGAAACGATTGTCCGCTGTATCTAATATTACACTGCGGTACTACTTCCAACCATCCTTCCTTAAATTCAATCTCAAGCGATCGACCTTTCAGGTTCGTTCTACATCGATTGATGTTATTGGAGGCATCTTTCCAATCGCATGAAAAAGAATGTCCGGACACGATCGTAATTCGATGACCTTCACGGGCTAACCCATACCTAGACCCTTCGCCAATTCTCAATTCTGCAACTGATCCAGCTACAGAAATCGGCCCGCCCCAAAAAATGATGCCGATCGCAATAATCAGGCAATAAGCGGCGATCGCCAAGGGAGAGTGTGGCAACCTTTTTTTTAGATTCATGATTCGAGTTCAATTTTAAGGAAAATAACTTTAATGAGTTGTTAAAAACTCAATATTTGGCAACAGGGGGTCTTGAACAACCCCCACACCGTTAAATCCCCAACGTTCGAGCAGCTTTTTGACAGAAGAACCAGAAATCGATTCTACCCCGAATCGATCGGCAACCTCAGCAGCGTGGGCGTTGAGATAACTCAAAGCGTCATAGTCTTCGCGAAACATCAGCAGGTAACTAACTGCCGCATCGGGATTGGGATTGGCACAGAGATATTTGCCGTCACTGCGGGAACGGAGCAAGTAAAAAACTTGAGATAACATATTATCTTTGTTGTCAAAATAATATGTTACCTCAAGTTGGGAATTTTGAATTTGGAATTTTGAACTTGTACTCTCGCGTAGCCGAAGTATTTGGAATTGCCCAAACGATTTTAGATTGACAATTAGGACTAAGGCCAACTGTCACAGGACTATCGACTTGTAGCCAGTTGGCCTTAGTCCTGCAATTTGAGATTGTAGAAAAGCTGACTTGTTTTCAATTTTCCACCTAAAAACTAGATAATTGATGCCTAAAATCGCTGGGAATCTAGCAGTTAAATCAAAGTCAGTGCTAAGCCTTTAATCCCTCGCCCGTCACCAATTTGGCCGACGATCGAAGCTTGACCGGTCGTCAAATTGATATTGTACAGGCTGGAAACTCCGCCAACCTCGATCGCAGCCAAAGCCGTCTCGTTACCGTTAACACTCCTGATATCAAAGCCGAGAACAGTACCAGCATCAATTCCCAAAGATCCGATCGTATTCAACACTCCATTATTCGGCGGATCTTGGCGCACCAAAACGTCTAAATTGGTGTCAATTGCAAATAGTGTCGTCGAAGTGGCCCCGGCAAAGTTATTCACATACGCAGCAGCAGCACCAGCGCCGGGATTGCCAAAATTGCGATCGCCAGTCCGGTAAGCCAAATTCCCGTCGAGTTGAATTCCCCCCGTCAGGGTGTCAAAATCTACAAGTGCCCCAGTATCAGGGTTGAGACGGGCGTTTTGACCGGCTTGATTGACAAACCGAATTCGATCGACCGTCGGATTGAAATCAAAACCCGCAGCCCCCGGAGTAAGGGGAACAGCAAACTGCCCGCTACCGACTTGACTTGCAGCCCCAGTAACCGGATTGATCGCGTACAAGCGATTGCTAGAACTCACACCGTAAAGCAAACCGTTAGCGGGGCGAAAATCTATTCCCAGCAAACTTTCTCCCGGCTGCAACCCCGTAACTGCCACGTCGCTGAGAATCGCCCGCGGTCCCGCCTCGTTAAAACCGACAATTGTTTCAGCGCCATTTCTGACAGTTAAAGCGTAAGCTGTAGGCAAAGGCAAAGCCAAACCGTTAATCTGTCTCCCGTCGGCAATTTGACCGACAAAGGAAGCTTGACCACTACTTAAATTGATATTGTACAAGCCGGAAACGCCCCCAACTTCCAGCGCCGCCACTGCCACCTCGCGGCCGCCAATACTCCTGACATCAAAGCCGAGAACGCTAGTAGCATCAACTCCCAAAGATCCGATCGTATTCAACACTCCATTATTCGGCGGATCTTGGCGCACCAAAACATCCAAATCGCTGTCAATTGCAAACAGGGTTGTAGAAGTTGCGCCTGCAAAGTTATTCACATACGCAGCCCCAGCAGCAGCCGGAGAACTTCCAAAATTGCGATCGCCCGCAGCATAAGCCAAATTCCCGTCTAGTTGAATTCCCCCCGCCAGCGTGTCAAAATCCACAAGTGCCCCGGTATCCGGGTTGAGGCGGGCGTTTTGATCGGCTTGATTGACAAACCGAATTCGATCGACTGTCGGATTGAAATCAAAACCCGCAGCCCCCGGAGTTAGGGGAACAGCAAACTCCCCGTTACCGACTGGACTTGCTTCCCCAGTCATCGGATTGACAGTATACAAGCGATTGCTAGAACCCACACCGTAAAGCAAACCGTTAGCCGGCCGATAATCAATTCCCAGCAAACTTTCTCCCGCTTGCAATCCAGTCACGGGCAAATCTGAGATCACACTTCCCGGATTGGAAAGGCTAAAACCGACAATCCGATTAGCAGGAGTTAAAGCATAAGCCGTTGTCCGCGCTGGAGGCGGGGGATTGGGAACAACGCTGCTAATATTATTAGTGAAACTTGCCTGGTTAATCGCACTTTGTCTCACCCCTTGGAGGGTAGCGAGAAATTCTCCTGTTACGCGGTCTTGGATAACAGTATTGTTTCCAGCTTCGAGAATATTTAAGTCGCTAAAACTGAGACCTTCGCCCAAACCGATTAAATCTGTACCGGGTGTAAAATCGGCGATCGCGTCTGCATTTGCCAAACTAACACCGCCGCTGGTACGAACCGGATCTGCCTCAGCGTAGCGTCTCAAAACAAATAGGTCTGCCCCGTCTCCGCCTATCAGGACATCAGTATCTCGATCGCCAGACAAAACATCATTGCCGGAGTTTCCCGATATGGAATCGCTGCCTTTTCCGCCCACCAAAAAATCGTTACCGTCTCCGCCGTTAATAGTGTCGTTCTCTAAATCTCCAAAAAGCGAATCTTGACCTAAATTGCCCTCAATTAAATCGCTTTGTTTTCCTCCATAAATACTGTCATTACCAGAGTTTGCGGTAATGGTGTCATTGCCCATCAAACCAAAAATTAGGTCATTTTCGGGAGTTCCTGCAAGCAAGTCTGCTTGGGCGGTGCCTCTAATTTCTGCCATGCTCTAATCACCCTCTAAATTTGATACTTCTGTTGCCTAACGGTGGCGGTATTCTCAGTCAAAATATCACAAATTCGCACTTTGAGGATAGTTTTTCTTATCTTCGGCTGTAGGGGTGGGTTGCCATAAAAGTATTACACGCAGCTAAAATGATATATAAACCCGCCCCCGGATTCAAATAAACTCACTCCTAAATACAGATCACTTAGCCGTATTTTATAGTTGGGTGTGTAGCCAAGGGCGATCGCAGCTCAACTGCAAACAGGCAAGCTGAAATTTTTAGCGGTGCGAACCTATGAAATTTTGTACTGCTTTCATTAGTAATATACGCTGACTCTATAATTTTGGATCTGTCCAGTCAGAAATTATTTTTCAACTTTAATTTTAAAGCCTGCGAAGGGGGGCTTTGTGTGTGTGGCGGCGACCACCATCGCTCAATATAAAGTGGATTATAAATGCGGAATTGGCATAATAAGTTAGTTAAACAGTCGTTTTCAGACGACTTAAGCTTTCAGGCAGGGGTTTAAATCCCTGCCTGAATCGGAGTTTCACGTTTAATCCCTTCCCCAGCTTTTTCAAGCTTTCAGCAGTGCTTTAGAAGCTGATTGCCCTGCGAGTCTCAGTTGCGATCGTAATTTGAGATTCAACAACACCAAGACACTCCACTGACTCAGTATGGAGAGCAAAATTGTATTTCCTGACGCTGCCAGAGACGACGAAGACCAAAAGCCACCAAATGTTGAACACAACCACAACAGAGGAGCTTTTTCAGGGGTGAGCAAGAGCATAGATAAAATCAGAGGCGGCAACAAGATAGCGCCACCGACTGTGCAGGCAGCCCAAATTTCCTGATTTCGGGTTTGGGTAAATAGGAATAGTTGGGTGATGGCTGCGTAAATCAGGATAAGGTTCAGGCAGAAAATTACACCCCAAAATCCATTATTCTCACTTTTTTCCAACAGTGCCCAAGGTGTTAAAATTATTACTGAGCTGAGGAAATTAATCGCGATCGCAACTGCAGCCGGACTTTTATCGCTCCAAATTAAATCGAGTAGTGGGTAGCGCCGCCACAGCTTCTGATTGCTGGGAACGATTTGTTTCCGATACCTCGCCCAATCGTACAATGATTGTCTGTCAGATGTTAAAGCTGCAATTAAAGCTAAGAACATCACCAAATTCAAGATAAGTAAACAGATGAGATTAGCGTTGTCTGGGGTGTCTGATTGGAGTGCAAACCCTAAAAATATTACCTGACAGCAGATAACTAGCAAATAACTTTGCCGCTTGCTCAAAACTGTAGCACTGGGATTTGGAAAGCGGCGCTGCCATCCCTGCCACATCCAGTAGGTTCCGGTACCACAAACCAAGAGACACAAAGCAAGGCCACTCGCAATATTTGTACCCACTGGCGAGTAAAACCATTGCAACTTGTCTAAGTTTTCAATTAACGAATCGAAATCAGTTTTATCAACTACAAAAAGCTGATATCTCAGCATAGCAAGGGGAGACAAAAAATGTAACACATCCCAAGCAGCTCGCGTGAGCGGCAGCCAAGAAATCCCAAACACAACAAAAACCGTAGCGCTAGCCAACCAAGGTTGAAATCCTCCCAACCAACTGGTTGTCAATCCGAATAGCATCGCACCGCTGTAAAATAAAGCACAGCTAGCGGCAGCGGCTGTGTAGAAACATAAAATTTCATTCAGGGGTATTTGGGCTGCTAATCCAGCGTACAAATGCAGCGGTACTGTCAGAATTGCTGCTAGATAAAGTAAAATTGGGACGCCCAGAATTTTGCCGAGAAAAATTGTTTTGGCAGATTGGGGACTGAGGCGAATAAAGTTGAGGGTGCCGCGGCGTTCCTCTTTGTCTAAGTCGCTGACCAGCAGATAAGTCCCTGCTACTAATAAAGCTAACACGCTCAATATGCTCAGCAAAATGAATATCTCTAGCCACCAGTTGGGCCAGTCAATGGCAAAGTTGCCCAAGGCATCTCTGACGCACTGTTTCTCAGAGGACTTGGCAGTCTCTAAGCAAAATCTGTGATGGATGGGATAAGTGTAGTTGCCATTAGCAGGGGGAACGGGTATCTGGGCGCTGAAATACATCCACAGCAGCAGTTGAGCGCTTAGGGAAAGGGCAGAGGCGATCGCCATATTGCCAGTATTCAAGCGGCCTTTGATTTCTCGAAATAACTGGGGATTCCAGTTGCCTATTTTGTCTAGTAAGTGGAGTGTCATTGGTTATTGGTGATTTAGCAATGGGTGACGACTTAGTTATAACTCACTGTTTATTCGGGGAAACAGGAAAGGAGCAAATTAGGATGCTTGTTTGTGTCCCATCTTGAGGAAGATGGTTTCTAAGTCTTCTTGAGTGCAGTGGAATTCGGTTAGGGGAATGTTGGCGGCCACAAGTTCGCGTAATAAATTTGCGGCATCTTCCGGGCTTCCTGAAAAGTCAACGCACACCTGCTGAGTTTCCGGGATTATCTCCCAACTTTCTACCCAAGGAAAGTTTTTTAATTCCGATGTTAGCGCTTCTAATTTATTTCCTAAAACCGACAGGAAAATTTGCTGGCGGCTGAGGCGTTTGTAAAGTTCTTGTAAAGGTGCGCTTTCGACTAGATATCCGAGCTCCATGATGCCGACCCAGGTACAAAGTTCGGCTAAGTCGCTGAGGACGTGAGATGATATGACTACGGTCATGCCGGCTTCTTGCAAAACTTTGATAATTTCGCGGAACTGCATTCGGGCGATCGGATCTAAGCCAGAAACGGGTTCGTCTAGCAACAACAATAGCGGTTCGTGGATAATAGTTCTCCCCAAACTGAGGCGCTGTTTCATCCCCCGCGACAGGGTGGAAATTAAGCTGTTGCGCTTGTTGGTTAGTTGCACCAGTTCTAACACGGAGTTGATTCGCGATCGGCGGCGCGGTTGCTGGAGGTTGTAGAGTCGGGCAAAATAGTCTAAATAATCCCAAACAGTCAAGTCGTCGTAAAGGGGAAAGTCGTCGGGAAGAAAGCCGATGCGCTGTTTGAGAATTGGGTGCGATCGATCGCGCAATAACCTATCCCCGTTGATGTAAATTTCCCCGATAGTCGGTTCCTCAGCCGCCGCCAACATCCGCAGCAAAGTAGTTTTGCCGGCACCGTTGGGGCCGATGAGTCCGCATACTTCGCCTGCTGCTACTTGCAAATCGATGTCATTGACGGCTATATGGCGATCGAATTGTTTCGTGAGCCCGCGAGTTTCTATTGCTAGTTGTTTTGCCATGTTTGGAGGGTGAATGAAGTTTTATCTGTGCATTCCTGGCATGGAAATAGAAGTCTACAGCTAGCCTAGCCCGTTCTTCCAGGAATTGTCATCTCGTTTCTGAAATTAAAACAAAGACATTATCGATCGCTGAAATCCTTGCTAATATTAACTCTTCCTTCTTCCTTCTTCCCTCTTCCTTCTTCCTTCTGCTATATCAAGTCTGCACGGAAAATTCCTCTGGATCGATATCCCAATTTGCCCAGCGAATTGCCTCCCTAGCAGATGTCAGGTTAGGCGGCACTCTCAAAGCGTGAATGAATCCCGTACTCGGACAAGTCATTTTTAACAAACAAATCGGCTCGACATCGGCGTTATCTATTTGTAATAGTGCATATTTCTGCCAACTATCTATTTGTTCTGCTGACAACTCTTGACAAATGCGATCGTAACCAATTGCTTCAATTAACACTCGCCGAAGTTCGGCATTCTCTTCTGTTAAAAGCCATTGCGATTGCCATTGATTTGGGTGGACTTTGCCGTATTCTTCAGGCAATCTGACGCCGTGATAATAGTAAAAATTCCATCCATCCGCAAACTCGATCGCAAGTTCTGCTTCAGCGTGCAAGCGGTTTTGACTGTCAAAGCGAAGATGGCGGGGGCGATCGCACACCGCGCAAAACTTTTCAAAGGGAAATATCCAACCGCAATGCTCGAAAAGCAGCTTTTGGGAGCGAAGTATTTCTTGTGCCTTTTGGGAAACATTGACGCCTAATGAAGATATATACCATTCAGTCAAATAGATTTCCTTAAACAAAGTCGTGGGGGTTTCAGGATATTCCTGGCCCTCCAAATAATCGGGAAAAACATTCCCCATCGTTTGTTCCGATCGCACATAGCTGTCAGCCAATTCGTACATTAGCGAACTCAGTGTGCTGTCTGCTTCGGGCTCGATAGCCATGCAATCGAGCTCATACTCCCACACGCCCGGACTTGTAAAGTCTCTCACAATCGATTGGGACATCCATTTTCTGTCTAGCTTTTTCCCCAATCTATTGCTGTCCCATTCGTTTGACCAGTTTGGTGAACGATCGCGTTTCGGCAAGTTGAAGATTTGGAGATAAGCGTCGCGGGGACTGCTGCAAATAATAACTTCGGGTTCTTCTAAGCCAATAGCGGCATAGGCCACTTTGACTGCTGCTGTGGCTTTTTCACCATTAACTGGCTTAGTCGAGAGAGTAAGATGTTTCTGTGCGAGTTCGCCTAACACGCACAGAGCGGTAATTGGATTGGAGTCGAGAATCAGTTCTGTCAGATTGGTGAGCGATCGCAAGGCGCTGATGTCGGTAATTTGATTGTTGTCGAGATCCAGTGTGGTCAGATTGGTGAGCGAGCCGAGGAAGCTGATGTCGCTAATTTGATTGCTGCTGATATTGAGTGTTGTCAGATTGGTGAGCGAGCCGAGGAAGCTGATGTCGCTAATTTGATTGCTGCCGAGATCCAGTGTTGTCAGATTGGTGAGCGAGCCGAGGAAGCTGATGTCGCTAATTTGATTGCTGCCGAGATCCAGTGTTGTCAGATTGGTGAGCGAGCCGAGGAAGCTGATGTCGCTAATTTGATTGCTGCCGAGATCCAGTGTTGTCAG